>CAJFJY010000017.1 GCA_904384205.1 uncultured Clostridia bacterium
GTTTTTTCAACCATTCTCAAATTACCATTCTTTATCTTTGGTTCACAATTACTAAAAGTGCAAGCCCATTCAATCTTAGAACGTAATTCTTTTTCTATTGCTATTTCTCTTTTAACTGTAGATATCATATCACAAAAACCTCCTTTTTTCAATATTTTGAGGCCATTATTTACTTTTATTTCCAAAAAGCAAAAAATAAGCCGACTAAATCGACTTATATATTGTGAAATGATATTCACTTTTTTTGTTTTCTTAAAACTCACTTGTTGTAATACTTTCAAGTGGTTCGACGAAAACGCATAATGGAGCGAGTGTCGTAGATATTTACAACTTTTCTCTCATTAACGATTGATATAAAAATCAATCAAACTATATATAGATTAACAGATTATTGAAAAAATTTCAAGATATTTACTATAAAAATTTTTGCAAATATTTGTTTGTTTTCTATCGCCTTATTGTACAATATATGTTATACTAACTGACATAGGAAATGATGATAAGCAGATGTGGTTTTGCCACCAATTTATACGAATCTTCGTAGGAGAGGTGGTGATGTTTATGATTAAAGTGATACTATTTTTTATAATATCCTTAATGTTATCTTTAACATTAAACGTTGCCTTGACAGCAGTTCTGTATAAGAACTGGGTTGACAAGCAACTACATAAATAAAAAAAGCTCACATCTGTAAACTTGGCGGTTTATATGTGAGTTTTCTAATCTATACTGGCAAGACCACGTTTGTGGAATTGTCATTTCCTATATTTATTATACACACATTGTTTAGAAAAGTCAACAAAATTTACTTAAGTTTATCTGTCAATTCCATCAACAAATGGTTCTCTATAATCTCTCATTTGTGCTGTTACACTTCTCAAATTTTGTAAATATCTATTTGAATTATACAAGTATGAAGGATCTTCATATCCAAAATTTGCATATGAAGCTCTTTTTAATAACCCCATATATTGTACTTCTTTTATAAATGATGGCATTTGTCCGTCTCTAGAATACTCATTTAATACACTGTTAAAAAAGTTTGGAGATAGAGCTCTACTAGATAACATACGTAATGCTATCATATCATTTTCTTCTTTTCCTATACCTCTTAAAGTTCTTGCGAACATTGTTGCTGGTTCTTGTAGCTCTCCATAATAGTCAAAATTTGATTGATATGGCTGTCCATCAAATAATCTTCCATTTTTGTAAAATGCTAGTTGTGGTCTTCTTTTACCAGAAAATTCATAAACAAAATCTTCAGCCCTATCTTGCGTTGTAGCTTCATCTAGCATTGAAAAACCGTCATAAATTAATTGAGCGTGTTCTTGGGTTAATCTTCCTTGTCTTATATTTTGATTACAATATTCTATAACTTTTTTCATCCATCCATCATTTATAACGTGACCTAATTCGTGAGCCATATATAATCTTGTTCTTTCTTCTCCTGTCAAGTTTTTACTACTACGCAAATCTGGATTTATAAAAATCATTTGATTTTCAACTTCCGTTCTACCATAGATACCTCTTTCTTCCTTTGGCAAAACTGAAATTGTCTTAACCTTATTCATAGTAGAATTAAGTATATGATTAAATGTTTGAGGAGATTTTTGAAAATTATAATATAAATATTCTTCTATATTCTCTATTCCTCCTGCTAGTGCATCGGCATCGTGTTCACTATTTCTTACTTGTCCATTTCTAATCTGTTGTTGAAATTGAGCTGTACTCTTTTCTACTAATACATCCATATATACAGACATAACTTCATTATATTGTTTAAAATCATATTTTAAATTGTACATATATACACCTCCTCGTTTACCATGAATTATTATATAAAACGAGCATTTTCTAATGTTATCACCTTTTATTATAACATGTTTTATAGAATTTTTCAAATTTTTCCATGCCTTTCACACATAATTAATAGTGTTAAACAAATGCAATGCAACTTTATTCTGTTCTTTTGTTTCCATCTCCATAAGCTTAGCCATTGCAAACATTACAAGTTTATACTTTCCGAAATTTATGAGTGTTGTTCTATATTCTTCATCTATGTCTTTTAACATAGTATCGAATTTATCATAATTTTCATTAGTATTATATATAAGACCAGACCATTTACTATGGCTCATACATATTGCTAATCTTAATTTATCTTTTATATCCATATCATTTATCATATCTATTAAATATTTTACTTTTTCATTTTCCATATTCTAATTTCCTCCATTTTAAAATCTTGTATCATTATTTTTCTTTTTAATTTTATTATTCTTATTTTCATTTGGTATAGTTACTTTTCTTAAAATGTTATTAGCAATTTCATTATCGTTATCATCAAATATTCCATTCTTATATAAATCATCACTAACTATTTTATAATTTTGGTCATTATCATAAGTTATCTTCTTATGAAAGTGACTCATTAAACTATGCCAAAAGCCTTTGAATTTCTGTAATTGTACTTTTAGATTTTCTTTTTCTTCTTGTAGTTTAATAATAATCTTATCTTTAGCAGATAATTTATCCTTTAAATTACTGATTTCATCATCTTTTTGTTCTATTTGATATTGAAGTGAACGATTTTCTTGACCTATTTCAAGTGTATACAATTCAAAATCTTCAATAGCTACATTTAAGTCATTTACACTTCTAACAGTCTGAGTAACATCAGTTACGTTTTCAATATAATTTTTGATATTTTCTATATTCTCGTTTGAAATAAGTTTATTATTTTTATCTAGCAAAGGCGATTTTAGATTATCTAATATTTGAGAAATATCTTTACTTGTATTATCAAGTTTTTTAGTTTGTTTATTAGCATTTTCTAACTTTTGTTTTTGCTTTTCTAGTTTTTTCTTCATTTCTCTATAATTGCCCATTTCATTGACATTGATATCTTGATTTCTACCTTTTTGTTTAGTTTTAAGTTTACTATCAACATCATAAAACTTGTTATAAGACTTTATACAAGCATTTCTCATTTTATCTTGTATTTCAGAAAGTAAAGTTTTAGTAAATAGTTGTGATTTACCAATTTGTTTTTTCATACCTCTTTTACAATTATCTATTACTGGAATACCAATAACGTGCATATGTGGAGATGTTTCATCATAGTGTATTGTAGCATTTGCTATCTTAAAGGTAGGGAGTATCTTAGATAAATCTTGAATTTGCTCATTATATACATCTGTCATTTTATATCTATACTCATTGTCTTTATCTTGCCAGAAGTCCATATCTCCAAGCTCAATAATAATTTCACAAGCAATATCATTTTGAGAATCACACACCTTTTGAAAATAGTTTTCTATTTTTCTATCGTTCCTAGTTTGTTTATTATTAAATTCAATTCTAGCTTGTTCAAATTCATCTAAATATACTTGCTTAACATCTTCTACAATATCATTTGTTCCATATATAGTTGTAATAAGTTCTCTTTGATTATCATAATCTCGTAAATTATGCTTATTTGCTTTTGATAAATCTTTTGCATTTTGAATAGCATTATTTGAAAATGAGGTAGTACCTGATACATTTCCTTTTGATACTTTCCTTGCTAGTTTACTCTTATTCTTATCACTACCCAAGTGAAAAGAATATGCTAATTCTTGTTCCATTAAAAGCCCCTCCTTGTAATTTCTTCGAAGCCACAGGACTTTGACCTTGTCATAAGTCCTAACCCCCTATGAGTTATGACGTGCCATCATAACTCGGGGGCTCTGCGAGGTAATAAATTTTCTCCCACAGTGATAAAATTTATTCAAATTACCTCACACAAAACTTATATTGCTACCTGCAAATATAAATTTGTTCTCGTTAATTTGACTGTTGTAAAATGGCAATAACTAAAGTAATAGTTGCAACAATTATTTAGTGTCATTTTCGGAGAATTTAACAGGCTTTACTACAATTTCTACTGGTTCATCTTTTTTATAAGTAATTGTTGTTTCACTATCATCTGGTATTGCATTGAAGTATGGTTCAATGTTTTCTATATCTTCTACTCGAAATTCATCATCACCATCAATATAAATTATTCCAAATCGATATTCTTCCATTTTATTGTCTGGATCTAATTTATAACAATCTTCTAATGGAAATACTCTAACAATAGCATTATTATTTTCAGCGAAGTTAAAGTAAAACATTTGCTTTTGTAAATAATATGTTGCCTCTGTAAAATGAACATCATAGTATTGTTGTAATCTCATTATTATTTCTCCAAATTCTTCCTCTGGCAAATAGTTACTAAATCTAACACTTCCTAGTACATTTCCTAATAATATAGGTTTTGTTGTGTCAATATATCCATTATCATATAATTCCTGACAAGGTTTACAAATTGAATCTCTAAAGTTTATTTGCTTAACAACAATTTCTTTACCAATTAAAGAAAGCTCTATATCATCAACATATTTCATTATAAGTTCTGATTGTTCTTGTCTTGTATAATCATTCCAAGTTTTTGTTCTTTCTTGATATTCTATAATCATTCCAAGTTTTTGTTCTTTCTTGATATTCTTTGTTTAGTTTGATTTTATTAATAAAATCAATATCTCGTTTTAATAAAATATCTTTCGGTGTAAATCGTAATTCTTCTGCACAATCGGTATTATTTAGTTCAGTTTCTAATGTTTCAATAGTTTTCTCTACTATTTTTCGTTCTTCATCATATTCTTTTAATTTAAATACTCCATTGATATAAGCTTTTTTTATTCTATCTAATTTTGCTTTTTGTTCATTTATTTCTTTTTGCAATTCTTCTTTAGGCTCATCGAATTTCTGTCTTATCATAGGCAAGAAGAATTGATTTACAACAGAGTCATATTCTACTAATTCACCTATAAACTGATTAAAATACTCATTTATAAGGTTTTCTCTAAACTCTATTTTACAATCGTGGCAATAATAGTAGTAATAGGTTTTGCCATTTTTCTTTGTTGTAGCTTTACCACCTAAAATACGATTACATTTTGGACATTTTAGCTTTTGCAAATATAAATATGTCAATGTTCTTTGATAATTTCTAGAATTTTTCTTTTTCTGTACTTGGCAATCTTCCCACATTTCTTTAGATATAATAGGTTCTACAACATCTTCATAATAGGTTGGGTGTTTAGTATTCTTTCCATGAACGAAGTCTCCTTTATATATTTCATTTTCAAGAATACCAACAATAGTTGAATCCCTCCAATTATCTTTACCTAATACTTTTTCCTCATTAAATAGATTACTAATTTTTTGATAAGAATAGCCATTATAATATAAATCAAATATTCTAACTACAATATCTTTAGTAGAATAATCAATTACTAATTTCTTGTTTTCGTGCTTATATCCAAGAGGTGCTTTAGATGGAATATGACCTTGTTTTATTGCACCAGCTAAACCTACTTTTGTTCTTTCGCTAGTTCTTTCAATTTCATTTTGACTAACACTCATTAAAAGTCTTGAAATCATTTTACCATTTGCAGTTGTTGTATTTACTTCATCATTAGCACAATCAATATAGGCATTATTCTCATCTAAAAAGGTTATAAGATTTTCCCAATCATAAATACTTCTTGTTATTCTATCTAGTTTTAATGAAATAATAGTATTTATCTTTTTAGACTTAATATCTTCTTTTAATCTTTCAAATTCTGGTCTTATATTACCAGTCTTGGCACTTATACCAGCATCTTGATAGTAATCGATTATTTCATAGCCTTTAAACCTACAAAAAGTTTCTAATCTTTCTCTTTGTTCTGGAAGACTAAAACCATCACGAGCTTGGTCTTCAGTTGATACTCTCATATACAATCCACATTTTTTCTTTTCTTCATTCAATTTATAACCCTCCTATCAAAAAAGAGACATCAAAGTACATACAAGTACTATTGACATCTCTTAAATCCATTTATCACGTAATAAAATACAATATAATTGTAATATAATATAAATCTTTCAAAGTACTCATAAATTTATATATAGTTCTCGCCGAATAACTATACATAATTAATTGCCTATATTATATCACGATTTAAGAAAATGTCAATTTTTTACAGATTAAATTTTTTTCAAATATTCTTCTAATTCAGATAATCGGATTTTTTGTACTAAATTAGAGATATAAACATCATTAGAATAATTGAAAACTAGAAATGTAGTATCTTTCGCAATTACTCTATGCGGTTCAATGTAAGAAAGATTAGTATTTTCAATCTTTCTAATACTACCATTTATAAACTCTGGAGTAACTTTTGCAAACTCACATATAAATTCAAGCCTTTGTTTTAGACTTTCTTCAAATTGTAATTCTTGCTTAATTATCTTCATTTATTTGCACCGTCCTTTCTATCGGATAATTTTTTATTTGTCATTTTAGACAATAAAAAATCAACCAGATTTAGTTCTGATTGATTTCATATCTATCTGTTCTATAAAAAAGTTCGAACAGAAACGTTACTGGAGCGGGTAGTGGGAATCGAACCCACGCTATCAGGTCGGAAGCATGACATTCTACCACTAAATTATACCCGCAATTACAATATCAATTATACAATAAAAGAGCAAAAAAGTCAAATAGCACACAGGTCTGTCCCTTTTGAACAATTTTTGTTCTTTTTTGTACGTCCCCAATTGACCACTTGATTTTTTAGGACATATAAAGTATAATAAAGAGCGTAAAAAGACGGGAGGAATATCGATGAAAGCAATAGAAATAAGAAATAAATATTTGAATTTTTTTAAAAAACATGGGCATGCTGTAATACCATCAGCATCTTTAATACCTGAGAATGACCCATCAGTGTTGTTCACAACAGCAGGAATGCAACCATTGGTGCCATATTTATTAGGAGAAAAGCATCCAGAAGGAACAAGACTTACAGATTACCAAAAATGTTTAAGGACAAATGACATAGACGAAGTTGGAGATAATCGTCATTTAACATATTTTGAAATGCTTGGAAACTGGTCTTTAGGAGATTATTTCAAAGATGAATCTATAAAAATGAGTTTTGAATTTTTGACAAAAGAATTGAATATACCAGTAGAAAAATTATCTGTAACTTGTTTTGCGGGAGATGAGGATTGCCCAAAGGATGAAGTTTCAGCAAATGCATGGAGAAAAGCCGGAATTCCAGAAGATCATATTTATTTTTATGGTAAAGATGACAACTGGTGGATTGCTGGAGAAGAAGGACCATGTGGACCTGATACAGAGATGTTTTATGATACTGGCAAGCCAGCATGTGGACCAGATTGCCAACCTAGTTGTGATTGTGGAAAATATGTAGAGATATGGAACAATGTGTTTATGGAATATTTCAAAGATTCTAATGGAAATTATTCTAAATTAAAACAAAGAAATGTAGATACAGGTTTAGGATTAGAGAGAATGACAATGTTACTTCAAGGAAAAGAGACGCCATTTGATACAGAGATATTTGAACCTGTAATGAAACAAATAGAAAACTTACAAAAAGTAGATAATATTCAAAGTAGAAGAATAATTGCAGAACATTTAAGAGCAAGTATAATGGTAACATCAGATGGTGGAAGACCAAGCAATATTGATAGAGGATATATTTTAAGAAGATTAATAAGAAGAATGATAAGACATATGAATAAATTAGGTATAGATTTATCAGAGTTAGCAAATTTAATTGACTTAAATATTGATACATTAAATGAGTTATATCCAGAGCTAGAAAAGAATAGAGAGACAATAAAATCAGTAATAATTGAAGAAAAAGATAAATTTGTAAAAACTATTGCTCATGGAGAAAGAGAATTTAATAAAGAAATTCAAAAACTAAAAGAGCAAGGAAAAAATGAAATAAGTGGAGAAGTTGCATTTAAATTATATGACACATATGGATTTCCACCAGAAGTGACACAAGAATTAGCTGAAGAAAACGGAATGACAATTGATTTAAAGAAATTTGATGAATTATTTAAAGCTCATCAAGAAAAGTCAAAAATGGGAAGTGACCAAAAATTCAAAGGTGGATTAGCAGAGCAAAATGAGAAAACAATAGCATATCATACAGCTACACATCTTTTACATCAAGCTTTAAGAACAGTTTTAGGAGACCATGTAAAACAAAGTGGATCAAATATAACAGAAGAAAGATTAAGGTTTGACTTTACACATCCTCAAAAAATGACTAAAGAGGAAATTCAAAAAGTAGAAGACTTGGTAAATGAGCAAATAAAAAGAGATTTGCCTGTAACTTGTGAAGAAATGAGTTATGAAGATGCAAAAAATTCAGGAGCAATAGGTTTATTTACAGATAAATATGGAGATAGAGTAAAAGTTTATACAATAGGTGATTTTAGTAAAGAGATTTGTGGAGGACCTCATGTGACACACACAGGAGATATGGGAACTTTTAAAATAAAGAAAGAAGAATCAAGTTCTTCAGGAGTTAGAAGAATAAAGGCCGTATTAATAAAATAATGTTATACTTCAGTTAAAAATGATTATACTTAATTTGAGAACTAAGAATTATTTAAAATTTAAAATAATTTGGAAAGGAATGTGATTAAAAATGGAAGATTGTACTTTTTGTAAAATTATAAAAGGAGAGATACCATCTACTAAAGTATACGAAGATGATGAAGTATTAGCATTTAATGATATAAATCCAGCAGCACCAATTCATATATTAGTAATACCAAAAAAACATATCAAATCACTATTAGAAGTAGACAAAGAAGATGAAAGATTAATAGGAAAAATATATAGAATAATCAACCAAATAGCAGAAGAGAAAAAATTTGATAAAAACGGATTTAGAGTAATAGTAAATTGTGGAAAAGATGGAGGACAAGAGGTAGAACATCTACATTTTCACATATTAGCAGGAAAACCATTAGGAGAAAAAATTATTTAGAGCATTACAATTCAGTAAAACTAAGAAGATTTAAACTAAAGATTGAAAAGAATAGTCTAATATGGTATAATAATAGTAGAGTAAAATACGGAGGTAAAAGATATGTTTGAGAGTAAATATAGTAAAGTATTAACTGTAATTTTAGTAATCGTAATAATTGCCATTTTAGGATTACTAGGATTTTTAGGATATGATTTTTATCAAAAATATACAACAACACAAGATGCATCAGACTTTGTTGACAATTATCAAGGAGATGTAGCAAATTCAAATGACTCATCAGAAAATACTACACCAACAACAGATGGAAATTCTGTAGAACTAGAAGCAACACCAACTGGAGACGGTAGTACAACAAATAAGAGACAACAATTTAAAGGACATGATGTAGCAGGAACTATATCAATACCAAAAATAGATATAAATTATCCAATTCTAGAAGAAATATCTCCATCAGCACTTTCAACATCAGTAATATTATTATACCCAACAAATGCAGAAGCAATAAATCAACCAGGAAATGTTGTAATAGCAGGACACAATTATAGAAATGGAGCATTCTTCTCTAATCTAAAAAGAGTAGAAAACGGAGACAAAGTATATATAACAGATTACCTAGGAAATAGAAAAACATATACAATCTACAATAAATTTGAAGCAGACCAATCAGATACATCATTCTATCAAAGAGATACAGGAGGAAAAGCAGAGATTACATTATCAACATGTACAGATGCAAGTAACAACATAAGAACAATAGTATTAGCAAGAGAAGACAGCTAAGAAGGTTACATTCGGGAGCGTAAATATTTTCAAAGGTACTGAAATGTAATCTAAGGTATATTGTAAAAGTAAAATATAAAATGTAATCTAATAAAAAAAATAAAGTAGAAATACTTTATTTTTTTTTCTTTTTTGTATATAATAACAAAGAAATATGATAAACAACTAAGAAAGGAAAAAGCAAGAATGGATAAGAAACAAGCGGAAAAAAGAATAAAAGAATTAAGAGAAAAAACCGAATATTATGCAAATAAATATTATGATGAAGATAAGCCAGAAATATCAGATTTTGAATATGACATGTTAATGGTAGAATTAAGAAATTTAGAAAAGCAATATCCAGAATTAATAACAAAAGACTCATTAACACAAAAAGTAGGAGGACATGTAAAAGAAGGATTTGAAAAAGTAGAACATGAAGTACCTTTGCAAAGTCTTCAAGATGTATTTAGTATTGAAGAAGTAAAAGAATTTATAGAAAGAATAGAAAAACAAGCAGAAGAAAATGGAATAAAAGAAGTAAAATATGTAGTAGAAACAAAGATAGATGGACTATCAGCAGCACTTGAATATGTAAATGGCAAATTTGTAAGAGGAGCAACAAGAGGAAATGGATTAGTAGGAGAAGATGTAACAGAAAATTTGAAAACAGTAAAAACAATACCAATGGAAATAAATGATAAAATAAATATAACAGTTCGAGGAGAAGTATTCATATCTAAAAAAGATTTTGAAGAGATGAACGAAGAAAGACAAGAAAATGAAGAAGAACTATTTGCAAATGCAAGAAATGCAGCAGCAGGGTCTTTAAGACAACTAGATAGTAGTATAACAGCAAAAAGACCATTAGATATATATATATTCAATGTACAAAAAATTGAAGGTAAAAATTTCAATTCACACTATGAAGAATTAGAATACTTAGCAAAACAAGGATTTAATGTAAATCCAGTAAGAATCTATTGCAAAAATAAAAAAGAAATAGAAGAAGCAATCAAAAAAATAGGAGAAATGAGAGAAGATTTAACATATGGAATAGATGGAGCAGTAGTCAAAGTAGATGACTTAAAATTTAGAGAAATATTAGGTACAACGACAAAAGTTCCAAGATGGGCTGTAGCATATAAATATCCACCAGAGCAAAAAGAAACAAAAGTAAAAGATATAATTTGCCAAGTAGGAAGAACAGGTGTGATTACCCCAATGGCAATATTAGAACCAGTGAAAGTTGCAGGTTCAACAATATCAAAAACAACACTTCATAATGAAGACTTTATAAAAGAAAAAGACATAAGAGTTGGAGATACAGTATTAATACAAAAAGCAGGAGATGTAATACCAGAAATAGTAAAAGTATTAACAGAACAAAGAACAGGAGAAGAAAAGCCATTTGAAATGCCAAAATACTGTCCAGTATGTGGAGCAGAAGCAAAAAGAGAAGAAGGAGAAGCGGCAATAAGATGTACTGGAATAGAATGTCCTGCAAAACTATATAGAAACCTAATACATTTTGTGTCAAGAGAAGCAATGAACATAGATGGATTAGGAGAAAACATAATAAAGCAATTACTAGATAGAAAACTAATATCAAACATAGCAGACATATATGACTTGAAATTTGAAGACATAGCATCATTAAAAAAGAATGGTAAAAAATTTGCACAAAATTTAGTAGATAGTATAGAAAATAGTAAAAAGAATGATTTAAATAGATTAATAACAGCATTAGGAATAAGACATGTAGGAAGCAAAGCTGCAAGAACGCTTGCAAAAAAATATGGAGATATAGATAATCTAGCAAAAGCAGATGCCACAGAATTACAACAAATAGATGATGTAGGAGAAATAATGGCAAATAGCATTGTGGAATTTTTCTCTCAAGAACAAACAAATGACTTAATTACTAGATTAAAAAATGCAGGAGTAAACACAAAACACCTAAAAGAAGAATCAGGAGACAATAGGTTTGAAGGAAAAACATTTGTAGTAACAGGAACATTAGAAAAATATACAAGAAAAGAAGTAGAAGATTTAATTGAAAATATGGGAGGAAAAGTATCTTCTTCAGTATCTAAAAAAACAGATTATCTATTAGCAGGAGAAGAGGCAGGAAGTAAACTAACAAAAGCACAAAGTTTAGGAACAAAAATAATATCAGAAAAAGAATTTACAGATATGATAAAATAAGGAGTAAATAGAAATGGAAAAAGAATATACATTTGAAATGATGTGGGAAGACTTAGATGACGGATATCAAATATATTATACCTATGTAAAAAATAGATATTTACTATTTAAAACAGCACCAAATTGTTATACACAAAAACTACTGTCAGATCATAAAAAGAATCCACAACCTAAAATGACAATGCTAACATTAAAAAGAGTAAAAGAAATGTTTCCTTTTATGGAGGATATAGAATATAAAATATTAGATGAAGCATAATCTTGAAAAATAATTGTAGAAAAGACGGAGGAAACAAAAATGGCAATAATCATAGATGGAAAAGAACTATCAAAGAAAATAAGAGAAAAACTAAAAATAGAATGTGAAAATT
Source organism: uncultured Clostridia bacterium (assembly GCA_904384205.1). Lineage (GTDB taxonomy): Bacteria > Bacillota > Clostridia > TANB77 > CAG-508 > CAG-269. The sequence continues at coordinate 12,233 of CAJFJY010000017.1, forward strand.
TAGAAAAAAATAATATAAAACCACAATTAGCTGTAATAATGGTAGGAGATGATCCTGCATCTAAAGTTTATGTAAGAAATAAAAGTAAAGCTTGTAAAGAAGTTGGAGTAGATTATGTTGAATATTTGTTAGATAAAAGTATAAAACAAAAAGAACTAATTGATTTAATTGAAAAATTAAATAATGACAAAAATATAAATGGCATATTACTACAAAGCCCAATACCAAAACATTTAAATATAGAAGAAGCGTTTGAAAAAATAGATTACAGAAAAGATGTAGATGGATTCCATCCAATGAATGTAGGAAAATTAGCTTTGGGACAAGATTCATTTGTATCATGCACACCATTTGGAGTAATTAAAATGTTTGAAGAATATGACATTGACTTATGTGGAAAAAATGTGGTAATATTAGGAAGAAGTAATATTGTAGGAAGACCATTAATACAATGTTGCATAAATAAAAATGCAACAGTAACTGTATGCCATTCAAAAACAAGAAATACAAAAAATATAACTAGAGAAGCAGATGTTTTAATATCTGCAATAGGAAAACCTAATTTTGTAACAGAAGATATGGTAAAAGATGGAGCAGTTGTAATAGATGTAGGAATAAATAGATTAGATGACGGAAAAATAGTTGGGGATGTAGATTACGAGAAGGTAAAAGAAAAAGCAAGCTATATAACACCAGTTCCGGGGGGAGTTGGACCAATGACAATAGCGATGTTAATAAATAATGTAATTAAAGCTACAAAACAACAAAACAATATAAAATAAAAAAGTTTAGAGACACTTTTTAAATAATTAAAAGTGTCCCTATTTTTTTGAAATCAATTGCTGATGCAGGATTTAAGTAATTATAGCTGAATAATTAAAAGAAAGGAAAAATAGAAAATGAATAATTTAGAAAATAAAAAATATTGGATATGGTTTAGTTTAATAGAAAATTTAGGTAGTGCAAGAGGAAAAATATTGCTAGAAAAATTTAAGAAACCCGAAAAAATTTATTACGCAAAAAAAGAGGAATTAAAGAATATAAAAGGAATAGGAGAAAAGATAATAGAAAATATAATGAATAAACAAACAAAAGAAAAAGTAAATAAACATATAGAATATATGGAAAAGAGCAATATCGATTTAATAACTATAGAAGATAAAGAATATCCAATCAATCTGAAAAATATATATGATTATCCATTATATTTATATATAAAAGGAAATAAAAAAATATTAAACGAAAACTGTATAAGTATAATAGGATGTAGAGAATATTCAACATATGGCGAAAAATGTACAAAATATTTTTCATATAATCTAGCAAAAGAAGGAAAAGTAATAGTAAGTGGACTAGCAAGGGGGATAGATAGTTTTGCACATAAAGGAGCCATAGAAGCAAAAGGAAAAACAATAGCAGTTATTGGAAGTGGATTAAATATAATTTACCCGTCAGAAAATATTGAACTTGCAAATGAAATAATTAGGACAGGAGGAGCAATAATAACAGAATATCCAATCGGAATCAAACCATTAAAATTAAACTTTCCAGCAAGAAATCGAATAATTAGTGGAATAAGTGATAGACTACTTGTAATAGAAGCAAAAAAACAAAGTGGAACATTAATAACCGTAGATTTTGCATTAGAACAAGGAAAAGATATATATGTTGTGCCAGGAAATATAGATTCAATGAATTCAGTAGGAACAAATGAATTAATAAAACAAGGAGCAAGATTAGTTACAAATTATAAAGAAGTCATTACATAAAATGAAAAAAATCTATTATAAGTATTGATAAATTGTCATATTTGTAATATAATTGAAATGATTTTGTAATAAAAGAATATAAACAAATAGAAAGCTTGAGGGAAAAATATGTTTAAATTCGGTCAAGATGTTGGAATTGATTTAGGAACAGCAACAGTAATTGTATATGTAAAAGGTAGAGGAATTGTATTAAGAGAACCATCTGTTGTAGCTGTAGATAACAATACAGGAGATGTATTAGCAGTAGGAGGAGAAGCAAGAAGAATGCTTGGAAGAACGCCAGGAAATATTGTAGCAACTAGACCATTAAGAGATGGGGTAATTTCCGACTATACTGTTACAGAAAAAATGTTAAAATATTTTATAAACAAAGTGTGTGGGAAATTTGTATTTGCACCTAGAATAATGATTTGTATTCCTTCACAAGTAACTGAAGTAGAAAAAAAGGCGGTAATTGATGCTGCAACCCAAGCAGGAGCAAGAAGAGTATATTTAATAGAAGAACCTATAGCAGCAGCAATAGGAGCAGGAATTGATATTGCAAAACCATGTGGAAACATGGTAGTAGATATAGGGGGAGGAACAACAGATGTTGCAGTTATATCATTAGGAGGATCTGTTGTTAGTAGTTCTATAAAAGTTGCAGGTGATAAATTTGACGAAGCAATTGTAAAATATATAAAAAAGAAACATAATATTGCTATAGGAGAAAGAACAGCAGAAGACCTAAAAGTAAATATAGGTTGTGTATATCCTAAAATACAGGACTTAGAAATGGATATTAGAGGAAGAGATTTAATTACAGGCCTTCCTAAAACAGTAACAATACATTCTTCAGAAATGTTAGAAGCATTAATTGAACCAGCAATGATGATTGTAGATGCAGTTCATGGAGTATTAGAAAGAACACCACCTGAGCTTGCAGCAGATATCAGTGATAAAGGAATATACATGACAGGTGGAGGATGTCTAATTGATGGTCTTGATAGATTGTTACAAGAAAAAACAGGAATAAATGTAATGATTGCACAAGACACAGTATCATGTGTAGCACTAGGAACAGGAAAAGCGTTAGAAAACCTAGATGCACTAGATGGAAAAAGAAAATAGATTAACATTAAATTTATAATATCATATTTAGAAGAGAGCACATGCTCTCTTAATTAAATTTAAAATAAAAAAGGTAAATAAACAAAAAACAAAATTTAATTCTTTTCCAACCTAACTAATTTATGCCTTAAGAAAGGAATGAGAGCAATTATGTCAAAGAAAGTAGCATTTATAACATTAGGATGTAAAGTAAATCAATACGAGTCAAATGGAATGGCACAAAAGTTTTTAGAAAAAGGATATAAAGTAGTAGAACATACTGAAAAAGCAGATATATATGTTGTAAATACATGTACAGTAACAAATATTTCTGATAGAAAATCAAGACAAATGTTAAGAAGAGTCAAAGAAATAAATAAAGACAGTATTGTTATAGCAGTTGGATGTTATGTACAAGTAGCAAAACAAGATGTAGAAAAAATTCCAGAAATAGATCTATGTCTAGGAAATGATGAAAAAGCCAATATTGTAGATTTTGCAGAAAAATATATAAAAGATAAAATAAAAGAAGTGCCAATGCAAGATGTATTAAAATCAAAAGAATTTGTAGATTTTGGTGAAGTTGTCTTTACTGAAAAAACAAGGGCTGTAGTAAAAATCCAGGATGGATGTGATAGATATTGCTCATATTGTATAATACCATATGCAAGAGGAAGAGTAAGAAGTAGAAATCCAGAAAATATAATAGAAGAGATTAAAGAAATTGTAAAAAAAGATATTAAAGAAGTAGTTATAACAGGAATACATATCGCATCATATGGCAAAGATTTTAAAAATGGATATAAATTAATTGACTTGTTAGAAGAAATAAACAAAATAGAAGGATTAGAAAGAATTAGATTAGGTTCAATAGAACCATTACTTATAAATGAAGAATTTATATCAAGATTAAAAAAATTAGATAAAATGTGTCCTCATTTTCATTTATCATTACAAAGCGGATGTGATGAAACTTTAAAAAGAATGAATAGAAGATATACAACCGAAGAATTTAAAAATATTGTAAAAATAATAAGAAATAATTATAGTGATGCAATGCTAACAACAGATGTTATTGTTGGATTTCCAGGAGAAACAGAAGAAGAATTCGAAAATACATATAAATTTTTAAAAGAAATCAAATTCTATAAAATCCATGTATTTAAATATTCACAAAGAAAAGGCACAAAAGCAGCAGTTATGCCAAATCAAATAGATGGAAATATTAAAGAAGAAAGAAGTAAAAAGATAATAGAGCTATCAGACTCAATACAAGAAGAATATAACAAATCATATATTGGAAAAGAAATAGAAGTCCTATTTGAAGAAGAAAAAGGAGAAATATACAAAGGACACACAAAAAATTATATATTAGCTTACTGTAAAACAAATGAAAATCTAAACAATAAAATAGTAAAAGTTGTATGTAAAAAAGCCTATATAAATCATTTAGAATGTGTTATAAATAATAAATAATTTCACAGTGTAATAGAAATGTAATAAAAATGTAACACAAAAATAATAAAAAAATATATGGAAAAACTTGCATATTTTAGAAAAATATAGTATAAATTAGTTAAAAGTAAAACCACAAAGGAGGAAATAAAAATGGCAGATTTAGGAGAAGAAAATAAAGTACAAGGTGTTTTTGGTGGAGTTGAATTTGGAAATGTTGGAGAATCAAATGTAGACAACGTATTTGAAAATGCAGGTACTATTAGAAATCAAGATTTACCTGTAAAAAGAGGTTTTTGGTCTAAATTCAAAACATTTTGGTTACAAGAAATAGATTGGAATAAAGAGATAAAAGTAGAATTAACACCATATCAACAAAAAGTAGAAGACGAAGTAAATGACTTCCTACATCAACAAATTACATGGGATAAAGTACATGATTTCTTATTCCAAGAAGTAAAATTCGGTAAAGGAAACAAATAATAATTATGTATAAAAATAGAAGGGTATAGCATATATGTAAAAAATATGCTATACTTTTTACATTATAGGAAATTGTATTTCCTGTAATGTAAAAAAATATAGATGCACAGAAAAATTGTTTCACAATTTTTCGCGCCGACAAATCTTATACGCTTCTTGCTAGACCTTAAATTAATGTAATCAAAATTTAAAAATAGAGAAAAGGTCTAGCGAAGCTAGATTTGTCTAGTGTTAAAGATAAATTTTAATAGAAAGGATATTATTATGGCAAAAAATAAAACTATTTTTGTATGTAATGAATGTGGTTACGAATCTGCAAAATGGCTAGGAAAATGTCCAGCATGTAATAGTTGGAATACTTTTTTTGAGCAAAAAATAGTAGAAACGAAGAACTCAAATAATAATTTAAATGATGGAAAAATAAATACTCCGCAAAAATTAAATTCATATGTAGCAAGTGAAAAAGTAAGAACATCAACAGGATTTGGAGAATTAGATAGAGTTTTAGGAGGAGGATTAGTAAAAGGTTCTCTAATTTTATTAGGAGGAGAGCCAGGGATAGGAAAATCAACATTAATATTGCAAATATGCAATAAAGTAAAAGGAGAAGGGAATGTACTATATGTTTCAGGAGAAGAATCAGCAGAGCAAATAAAATTAAGAGCAGATAGACTAGGAATAAATAATGAAGATATACTATTTTTAGGAGAAACAAATATCGACATCGTAACTCAATCTATTTTAAATATTAACCCAAAACTTGTAATAATAGATTCAATTCAAACTATGTATAGCGAAGAAATAACAGCAGCTGCAGGAAGTGTAAGCCAAGTAAGAGAGATAACATCACAAATAATGAGAGTTTGTAAATCAAGAGAAATAACAACAATAATAATCGGACATGTAACAAAAGATGGAACAATAGCAGGACCTAGAGTGTTAGAACATATGGTAGACACAGTTCTTTATTTAGAAGGAGAAAGATATTTCTCATACAGGATATTAAGAGGAGTAAAAAATAGATTCGGTTCAACAAATGAAATAGGTATGTTTGAAATGAGAGAAGAAGGAATGACGGAAATCTTAAATCCTTCAGATGTATTAATTTCAGAAAGAGAAGATAATCCAGCAGGATCATGTGTAGTTTCATGTATAGAAGGAACCAGACCAATATTAGTTGAATTACAAGCATTAACAGCTCAAACAGTTTTTGGATATCCCAAAAGAACTGCAAATGGGATAGATTTTAATAGATTAGCCTTGCTTATCGCAGTAATGGAAAAAAAAGCAGGATTAAATTTAGGAAATCAAGATGTATATTTAAATGTTGTAGGAGGATTAAAAATAAATGAACCTTCAATAGATTTAGGAATAATATTAGTTACAGCATCTATTTTTAGAAATATAGCCATATCTAAAGATGTTGTAATAATGGGAGAAGTAGGACTAACAGGAGAAGTCAGAAGAATAAATTTTATAGAAAAAAGGCTAAGAGAAGCGGAAAAATTAGGTTTTAAAATATGTATAATTCCAGAAAGTAACAAAAAGGTCTTGAAAGATAAGTTCAAATTGGATATAATAGGGGTCAGGAATGTAAAAGAAGCAATGGAAAAATTACATTTAAAATAAAATATAATAAATTGTGAATTTTGAGGCTATTATAGAAGGAGGCATTTAGTTGAGAAAGAAAAATGAAAATGCTATTACTGATATTTTAAAACTTATAGCACCAGGAACACCAATAAGAGATGGATTAGAAAATATCTTAAGAGCAAAAACAGGGGCATTATTATTAATAACAGATAATAATGAAATTATAAAAGAAATTGTAGATGGTGGATTCACAATAAATGAAGATTATACATCATCAAAATTGTATGAATTAGCAAAAATGGATGGCGCAATTGTACTTAGTGGAGACCTAAAAAAGATTCTTTTTGCAAATGCACAATTAATACCTTCAAGAGAAATCGAAACAATGGAAACTGGAACAAGACATAGAACAGCAGAAAGAACAGCAAAACAGACGGGAGAATTAGTTATAAGTATATCTCAAAGAAGAAATATAATAACAATATTTAAAGGAAATGATAGATATATACTAGAAGATACAAATGCAGTATTAAATAAAGCAAATCAAGGAGTACAGACACTAGAAAAATATAAAAAAGTTTTTGATAATAAGCTAAATATCCTAAATGAATATGAATTTAATGATATAGTAACTCTGCAAAACGTAATCTTAGCAATACAAAGAGCAGAAATGGTTATGAGAATTGTAGATGAAATTCAAGGACAAATATATGAATTAGGAAATGATGGAAGACTAGTCAAAATGCAGCTAGAAGAATTAGTGGGAGGAGTAGAAAAAGAAGAACTACTCATTATAAAAGACTATTTAGCACCAACAAAAGATAAATTAAATCCAGAAGATGTATTAGATAGTTTATCAGAATTGACATATGAAGAACTAAATAAAGAATCATCAATAGCAAAATTGTTAGGATTTGATGTTTTTGATAATTATGACGAAGTAGGAGTGTACACTAGAGGTTATAGAATTCTAAGCAAAATACCAAGAATGCCAACAAATATAGTAGAAAATTTAGTATCATCATTTAAATCTTTCCAACACATATTGGCGGCTGATATAGAAAGTTTAGACGAAGTAGATGGAATAGGAGAAATAAGAGCAAGAACAATAAAACAATCATTAAAAAGAATGCAAGAACAATTCGTTTTTGATAATATATTAGATTAAAATTTAGGTTTATGAGTGAACCTTAAAACTCAAATATTAAAAAGGCAAAATGTTAAAAAAATATGTCTTAAGAAAGGAATGAAATAAAAAATGGCAAAAAAAATTATATGGGCAATAGTTTTAATAGTGTTATTAGTATTAATAGGATGGGTAAGTTATGGATATTATATGAAATTAACAATGAATCCAGAAAATCCAGTTGCAACAATGGAAGTAGAAGGATTTGGAACAGTAAAAATGGAATTATATCCAGACCAAGCACCAGAAACAGTTGCAAACTTTATAGCATTAGCAAATAGAGGGTATTATAATGGATCTTCATTTCATAGAGTAGTAAAAGACTTTATGATTCAAGGAGGAACTAAAAATGGAGACGGTTCTACAGAGCCAACATTAAAAGACCTAAAAGATGATGGTAGCGATGATAAATATTCAATAAAAGGAGAATTCATTGCAAATGGAGTAAACAATACTATCAAATTTGAAGAAGGAGTAGTAGGTTTAGCTAGATCTGATTATAGCCAAACTTCAGCATCATTAACAGATGAATCATATAATTCAGGATGTGCACAATTTTTCATAATGACACAAGAAAATGCAGGATTAAATGGTAATTACACAGCTTTTGGAAAAGTTATAGAAGGTATGGATGTAGTACACAACATAGAAAATGTTGAAGTAAAAGTAGCTGATAATTCAGAAGAAACAGGAAATACTGAAGAAAGTACGCCAGTAAATACAGTAAGAATAAGTTCAATTAGTGTAGATACTAAAGGAGTAGATTATGGCTTACCAGACACATTAGAATATTTTGATTATACAAATTGGTTCTATAGTCAATATGTAAATTAAAAAGAAATTGCCAAAAGGGACGGGGCTTTTTGGCAATTTTTTAAAATTTACTTGAATTTAGATAAAATAAATGATAGAATGACAGTAGATTAAAAAAAAACCTATTTTGGCGATTTTTTTAATCTTTTTTTTTTAGAAAGGGGTAGCCATGAATACTAAATATATTTTTATAACAGGTGGAGTTGTATCAGGATTAGGAAAGGGAATAACAGCAGCATCATTAGGAAGACTTTTAAAAAATAGAGGATATAAGATAACTATTCAAAAATTTGATCCATATATAAATGTAGATCCTGGGACAATGAATCCATATGAACATGGGGAAGTATTTGTAACAGATGATGGAGCAGAAACAGATTTAGATTTAGGACATTATGAAAGATTTATTAATGAAAATTTAACTCAAAATTCTAGTATTACAATGGGAAAAATTTACTCAAATGTAATAGAAAAAGAAAGAAGAGGAGATTACTTAGGAAAAACTGTACAAGTAATTCCACATATTACAAATGAAATAAAAGAAAAAATATATGGATTTGAAAATCAAGATATAGATATAGTAATTACAGAAATAGGTGGAACAGTCGGAGATATTGAAGGAGTATCAATTATTGAAGCGATAAGACAGGTTGGACTAGAAAAAAATCCAGAGGATGTTTTATATATCCATGTAACTTTACTACCATATGTATTCGGTTCAAACGAAATAAAATCAAAACCAACACAACATTCAGTAAAAGAATTACAAAGTTTAGGAATAAAGCCAAACATATTAGTATGTAGAACAGAACAAGAAATCCCCGAAAATATCAAAGACAAATTATCTTTATTTTGTAATGTCAGAAAAACAAGTGTAATTCAAAATTTAACAGCAGATTGCCTATATGCAGTACCATTAATGCTAGAAGAGGAAGGATTGGCAAGAGAAGTTTGCAATCATCTTAGATTAGATAACTATATTCCAGACAATAGTAAATGGGAAGAAATGATAAATAAAATTAGAAGTATAGACAAAAAGAAAGTTGTAAATGTAGGAATAGTTGGAAAATACACAAAATTAGAAGACTCATATTTATCAGTAATAGAAAGCTGTCATCATGCAGGATTTGAAAATGATGTTAATGTAAAAGTCAAATTAATAGATTCAGAAAAAATAACTAAAGAAAATAGTCAAGAAAAATTAAAAGGAATGGATGCAATAATAGTACCAGGTGGATTTGGAGACAGAGGAATAGAAGGAATGATTGAAACAGTTAGATATGTAAGGGAAAACAAGATACCATTTTTAGGAATCTGTTTAGGAATGCAAATGGCAGTAGTAGAGTATGCGAGAAATGTATTAGGATTAAAAGATGCTAATTCTACAGAATTTGATAATAAATCAAAAAATCAAGTAATACATATAATGGAAGAACAAAAACAAATAAGAAAAAAAGGTGGAACCATGAGACTTGGAAGTTATCCATGTATTGTAAAAAAAGGAACATTAGCATATAAAGTTTACCAAAGTGAATTAATAAATGAAAGGCATAGACATCGTTATGAATTTAATAATGATTATAAAGAAGAATTAGAAAATGCAGGACTAAAATGTTCAGGAACATCACCAGATGGAACATTAGTAGAAATAGTTGAATTAAGTGAAAAAAGACATCCATATTTTATAGCAGGGCAATTTCATCCAGAATTAAAATCAAGACCAGATAATCCATCACCAATTTTTGTAGGATTAATAAGAAAAGCAAAAGAGTTAAAAAATATATAAGTTTACACAAAGTGGAGGAATGTCTTGGCAAACCCAAGGAATAAAAATGTCTACAAATGCTCGTGGATGAGTAATGAAAAGTTTCTTCAGAGATTCATTTGTCAAAAAACGTATTTTAAATTCGTTTTTGGCTATGAAGTCAGAATATTCACTTTGTGATTCAGTAAGTGAATATGCCGAGATAGAAGCAAAATCATAAGTATTAGAATATTATTTATTGAATGTGAATATATTAAATGTGAAAAAATTGTGAATTTTTAAAAAAAGGTATTGACATTTTATATAATTGGGTATAAATTATTAGCAGTCAGAAGTTAAGAGTGCTAAAAACAAATAGCACAATTTATTAAGGAGGTAATAGAAATGATTAAACCATTAGGAAGTAGAGTGTTAATAAAAATGAAAGAAGGCGAAGAAACAACAAAAAGTGGAATAATCTTAGCAAGCTCAGCACAAGAAAAACCACAAATAGCAGAAGTAATAGAAGTAGGACCAGGAGAAGTAATAGATGGTAAAAATGAAGTAATGAATGTAAAAAAAGGAGACAATGTAATAGTAAGCAAATATTCAGGAACAGAAGTAAAATATGAGGGAACAGATTATATAATAGTAAAGCAAGATGATATATTAGCAAAAGTAGAATAGTAAGAAAGGCGTGCGTTAACGAAATCAAAGATTTCGACGCACACATGTGAAGACTGCTTCGCAGTACTTCACGAATATAAGAAGCCTAACCTTGTTGTATACGGAAAAATCCACCTAGGGTCAAAATAAAAGCCAATTTTTCCTATACAATAAACCAAAATTATAAAAAATGGAAAGGAATGATTTAAAATGGCAAAACAAATTAGATTTGGAGAAGATGCTAGAAAATCTTTATTAGAAGGAGTTAATAAATTAGCAAATACAGTTAAAGTTACATTAGGACCAAAAGGAAGAAATGTAGTATTAGATAAAAGTTTTGGAGCACCACTTATAACAAATGATGGTGTTACAATAGCAAAAGAAATAGAATTAGAAGACAAATTTGAAAACATGGGAGCTAGAATAGTAAAAGAAGTATCAGAAAAAACAAATGATGTTGCAGGAGATGGAACTACAACAGCAACAGTTCTAGCACAAAGCATGATAAAAGAAGGAGTTAAAAATGTTGCAGCAGGAGCAGATCCAATGGCTATGAAAAGAGGAATGGATAAAGCAGTAGAAGTTGCAGTTGAAGGATTAAAAGACATTAGTTCAGAAGTCAATGGAAAAGAAGATATAGCAAGAGTTGCAAGTATATCTGCAAATAATACAGAAGTAGGGGAATTAATTGCAGAAGCAATGGAAAAAGTTTCAAAAGATGGTGTTATCACAATAGAAGAATCAAAAACATCAAATACAGAATTAAATGTAGTCGAAGGAATGCAATTTGATAAAGGATATGTATCACCATATATGGTAACAGACACAGATAAAATGGAAGCAGTAGTTGATAATCCATACATATTAATTACAGACAAAAAGATTAGTAATATCCAAGAAATTTTACCATTACTAGAAAGTTTAATGCAACAATCAGGAAAATTAGTAATTATATGTGATGATATTGAAGGAGAAGCATTATCAACATTAGTACTAAATAAATTAAGAGGAGTATTAAATGTAGTAGCAGTAAAAGCACCAGGATTTGGTGATAAGAGAAAAGCAATGCTTGAAGATATAGCTATCTTAACAGGAGGAGAAGTAATTACATCAGATTTAGGATTAGAATTAAAAGATACAACAATTGAACAATTAGGTAGAGCAAAACAAGTAAAAGTACAAAAAGAAAATACAATTATAGTTGATGGAATGGGCGATAAAGCTAAAATTGCTGATAGAGTAAAACAAATAAAAACTCAAATAGATGAAACAACAAGTAGCTATGATAAAGAATCTTTACAAGAAAGATTAGCTAAAATTGCTGGAGGAGTTGCAGTAATCGGTGTTGGAGCAGCAACAGAAGTAGAAATGAAAGATAAAAAATTAAGAATAGAAGATGCATTATCTGCAACAAAAGCAGCTGTAGAAGAAGGTATAGTAGCAGGAGGAGGAACAGCATTAATAAATGTAATACCTAAAGTAGAAAAATTTGTAGAAACATTAAGTGGTGGAGAACAACTAGGAGCTAAAATAGTATTAAATGCATTAGCAGAACCAGCAAAACAAATAGCTATAAATGCAGGATTAGAGCCAGCAGTAATAGTAGATAAAGTAAAACAATCACCAGTAGGAACAGGCTTTGACGCAGCAACAGAAACTTATGTAGATATGAAAAAAGCAGGAATAGTAGACCCAACAAAAGTTACAAGAAGTGCATTACAAAATGCAACATCAATAGCATCAATGGTAATCACAACAGAAAGCTTAGTAACAGATTTACCAGAAGAAAAATCATGTAACTGCGGAAATCAAGGAGCAGGTGCTGGAATGGAAGGAATGTATTAAAATTAAATAAAATAGAATAAAATAAAATAAAATTAAATTAAGTAAAAATCCTATAGTAATTTTATCGAATTATTTATAGGATTTTAATTTTCATTCCAATCAAGCGTAGAAACTAAAAAAATGCTATAATAGCAACATTTCAAAAAATATTGACTGAGAATTGTAACTTCGAAACCTGTCCCAGATTGACCAAAAATGGTTAATTGGTACCTGTCCCCAATTGACCAAAAAATAATACTTAAAATCAATTGCATTTTATTTAAATATGTGATAAAATAGCTCTTGAATTTAAAAAAGTGCTCAAAATAAGCAGAGAGGAGTAAACAAATGGAAATAGCAAGAACAATTGTGACAGTGATTTATTTTATAATTGCTGTAGCAGTAATAATATTAGCATTGATGCAATCAAAAGAAGATTCAGGGTTATCTTCAACAATAACAGGTTCTTCTACAAATAACTTTTATGAAAAAAATAAAAGTAGAACAAAAGAAGGAAAGTTGAAAAGATGGACTGTTATTAACTCAATAATATTTGCAGTATTAACAGTTGTTTTAGGAATATTATATATGGCATAAGGGCAGTTTTTTAAATTGTCCTTTTTGTATTGTAGAATAGTTTGACTTAAGAAGGAAAGTGAAGAAATGAATAAAAAAGAAGAAGTAATATTAAATTTGATGAAAGATGATGATTATGTGCCGATGAAGGCTAAGGAGTTAGCCATGATATTAGGAGTTCCTAAAAAAGATTATAATGAATTTTTGGAAATTTTAAATAATCTTGAAATGAATTTTAAAATAGGAAAAAATAAGAAAAAAAGGTATAGAGTAATCGAAGAAGATTATCAAGAGGGAATATACAGGAGAAATGCAAAAGGATACGGATTTGTAAAAATAGAAGGACAAGATGAAGAAGTATACATATCAAAAGAAAATTCTTTAAATGCATTAAATGGAGATAAAGTTGTAATCGAGATAATAGAAGAAAAGAACAAAGTAAAGAGTGCAGAAGGAAAAATAAAGAGGATTATTAAACATGAAAAAGAGACTGTTGTAGGGACATTTCAAAATAATAAAAATTTCGGTTTTGTAATTCCAGATGATAGAAATTTCGGAACAGATATATTTATATCTAAAAACGATTTTGGAAAAGCAAGAGATGGTCATAAAGTCTTAGTTAAAATTACAAAATATCCAATGAATAATAAAAAAGCAGAGGGTAAAGTAATAGAAGTATTAGGAAAACCAAATGAGGCAGGCATAGACATGCTTTCTCTGATTAAAGAATATAATTTGCCTTCAAAATTTCCAGAACCAGTTGTAGAAGAAGCAAAAAAATATGGAAAAGAAATAGACAAAAAAGATATAAAAAATAGAGTCGATTTAAGAAATGATATAATTTTTACAATAGATGGAGAAGATGCCAAAGATTTAGATGATGCAGTAAGAGTAGAAAAACTTAAAAATGGAAACTATAAGCTAGATGTCCATATTGCAGATGTTAGCAACTATGTAAAAGAAGGCAGTTTATTAGATAGAGAAGCTCTAATTAGAGGAACTAGTATATATATGCTAGGAAGAGTTATTCCAATGCTTCCAAGAGAATTATCAAATGGAATTTGTAGCTTAAATGCAGGAGAAGATAGATTTACACTTTCTTGTTCAATGGAAATAGATCCAAAAGGAAATGTAATATCATCAGAAGTATATAAAGGCGTTATCAATGTTACAGAAAGAATGAATTATCATGATGTACAAGCAATACTAGATAAATCTGATGAAAAAGTATTAAAAAAATATGAAAAATATATAAAAGACTTTGAATTAATGACAGAATTAGCTAACATACTAAAAGAAAAAAGGCTAAATGCAGGTTATTTGAATCTAGATATACCAGAAAGCAAAATAGATTTAGATATAAATGGACATGCTATAAATGTAGGAAAATATGAAACAAGTTTTAGTAATGAAATAATAGAACAATTTATGCTAACTGCAAACGAAACAGTAGCAGAAAAGTTTTATTGGCTAGATGCACCATTTATATACAGAGTACATGAAGAACCAGATTTAGATAAAGTAAAAGAGTTAAATAAGTTTTTATTTGATTTTGGATTAAGAATAAAAATAGTAGGAGATAAAGTATATCCAAAAGAATTTGAAAAAGTATTAGAAGAAATAAAAGGAAAAGAAGAAGAAAGAGTAATATCAACATTAATATTAAGAACATTAAAAGTTGCAAGGTATGAAGCAGAAAATAAAGGACATTTTGGAATAGCAAGTAAATGTTATTGCCATTTTACATCTCCAATTAGAAGATATCCAGATTTATTTATACATAGAGTAATATCAAAATATTTAGAACAAAGTTATAATGTAGATGAAGAATTTGTGGAAGATTATAAGGAAAAAGCAACATCAAGAGCATATCAGTCATCAGAAAGAGAAAAAATAGCAACAAAAGTGGAAAGAGATAGTGAAGACCTTAAAAAAGCAGAATATATGGAATCTAAAATCGGAGAGGAATACGAAGGAATTATATCATCTGTTACACAATTTGGAATATTTGTGGAACTAGAAAATACTGTAGAAGGTTTAATTAGATTTGAAGATTTAGGAGATGAATATTTCATATATGATGAAAACAGAAAAAGGCTAATAGGAGAAAAGAGCCACAAAACATATAAAATAGGAGATAAAATAAAAATAAGAGTAAAAAAAGCTAACAAAATGTTAAGACAAATAGATTTTGAAATTTGCCAATAGGGACGGACTCAGGGAAAAAGGGGGAAAAAGGGGACGGACCCCAAAATCCCTCCTGTATTAAATAGTAATAAAGTTAAATATTAAGGAGGGATTTTGGGGTCCGTCCCCTTTTTCCCTGAGTCCGTCCCTATTGGCAATTTTAAACATTAATAAACATTAAGATATTAGAAAATATAACTGCAACAATTCCAGTAATGATAAACGAAATTCCACCAAATTTATTATTTTCTTCTTTAATTTCATATATTCCATAAGCAATACATCTAAGCAAAATATATAAAGTAAAAATTAAAAATATAATATCAAATATTAAAGACATAAGAACCTCCATATAATACACGATTACATTAATAAAAATCCAGATTTTACATTTGTATCAACTGTTACATCAAAGAAAGAATTTTTGTAATTTTTTTGCCAATTATATTTACCACTTTCTTCAAGAGTAAAGAAATTATTCAAAGCATGTTCTCCAAAACCATTTATGTCACTATTTAAGTCCTTAGAAGTTTTGTATAAATAACTTGTAAATACAGATCTTAAATAACTATTACATGATTCAGAAATAGCAATTAAATTTACATTATCTAAATAATCAGAAGTTTTAGTCATTGAATAAATTCTTCCTGTAAATTTATAGTCGACTTTTATATATGGAGAACCATTTATAATATCTACATTAATTCTGCAATCTTTAGCAGGTGTTAGATAAATATCTATATATTTACTATCATCATTAGGAGCAGGAACAGAAATTAGAAAGCCATCAATATCATTTCTAGTACATAAAAAACATAAATTTTCAATAGCAGTTAATTCTCCAACTAATTTATCATCTTTAAACACAGCAAGACCAACATTTTCAGAACGCAAATCTCCTGTAACAGAAGAGTCGTTTGCTTTTATTGCAGAATCTTTTTGAGAGTTAATGCTAGTATCTGGATTATTCTGTTCTGAATTAATTCCGCCTAATATTGCAAAAGCCTCACAATTTTTGCAATTCAAATGATTAAAAAAATCACCTATTGTTGCATCTGTAGTAAAGCCTGTATACTGGCTAGAGTTATTATAAACTTCATAATACTTTGTTAAAAGTGGCTCTAATAATGGCTTAGAGTTTTCGATATAAGACTTAGCAGAACATTTACTAATTACTATATTTGTTGATGGTCTAACTTGATTATCATTCATTAATGTAAAAATTTCATCAGAAATGCCCTGTGATGCTAATTCTTCTGAAAATACAATTAACTTGCAATGAGATAAACTCAATTCTTTTCCTATATATGAATTCATAAGATTTATTGCAGAACTTATAGAAGATGCATTTATAGTGTTTATTATTGATTCAGCCTTTTCCGTAGTTCCAGTTTCTGAAACAGATGAAGCAGGAGTAAATTGGAATGTAACTTTTAAATTATTATTTTCAGAAGTATCTATAGCCATTGCAACGACTATTGCAATATTACTTAAATTTATTGCTCTATATGAAGAATTAAAGCCAATTGTAAGTACTATAATAATGAAGAAAATAATAATTTTTTTAATTTTGTTCTTGATTTTGGACACCTTCTTTCTTTTTTCTTATATTTGCAAAAATAAGAATTGCAAAACTTAATAAAAATACAACAGCTAATATAATGTATTTATAAACTGTATCTCCAATAAATCTAGAATCAGCAATAGTCTTTGGAAGTAATGCAATACCAAATATGAATAAAGGAAATATAAATGCCAAAGGTTTTAAGTATTTAATTTTAGTTATTTTCTTAAACGCAAACATCGAAAAATGACAAGCAATACTTAAATAACAACATATTTCTAAAACCCATATTAAAAGAAAAATTGCATCTAATCGTTGAAAAAATGTTCCAAATTCTATATAACTTGCAGCAGTATATAATGGTAATATTTCGTCTACTGTATCAAAAAACGAAAACATAAATAAAATAGTAGATGTGCAAAGTAATAAATAAAAAACACAGACCAAAACAGATGTAATTGCAATTTTTTTCATTTTCTCAGGTTCTTTTAATAATGGAGGTATAAAATATAAACAAGAAATACCACCAAATGCTACAATATTTCCAATTCCATAGATAAAAGTGTTATATATTCCATCTCCTAATATTGGTAATGCTCTTTGAAATGAAAAATTTTGTATATTACCTATAAAGAGAAATATAATACTTATAATTACAATAGGTAAAATAATTGAAACAGCTTTAACATTTGAAGAAAAGTGTAATGTATTGGTATAACAAAGAGTTACTATAAAAGCCAAAATAATAAATGCAATATTGGTATTTGGAAAATAAATTACTTTTAATCCTTCAGCAAAATTTCTTAAAAGAATACCAGAGCTACTTAAAAAATATACTATAAAAATTATGCCAATTATGTTTTTTAGAAAAGGACCTCCTAGATATTCTGAAACATCAATAATATCTTGACCTTGGAATTTTTTAAATAATTGATATATAAGATAAGCTAATATCAGTGCTAGTATAGAAACATATATAAGATTTAATATAGTTGCAGATTTTGTTTCTTTTAAAAGTGTAGTAGGTAAAGTAACTATAGTATGTGATACAATTACTGTGACAACTAGCATAATAGCTTGTTTGGTTGTTATCTTTAAATCAGGCATTAAAAACTCCTTTCATAATTAATAAATTATTATATTTTAATGATATTAAAATTTTCATGTTACTGACAGTAAAAAGTAATTTATTAATAATTATTTATTTTGATACTTCCATTTCATAGAAATATGTTCTTGTTTTTTGTCTTTTTGTGCATTTAAAAAACTTGCTCTATATTCTCTTTTCCAAATAGGGGGAAGAAAATAGCCATAACCTTTTGTGTTTTCTAAACTAGATACACCAACCATATATGGAACTCCAAATGATTTTGTATCACAAAGAATAGCTAAATAAACAAATAAACCTAATGCAATGCCAAGGAAACCTGCGGCATAGCCTAAAAAGATAAATAAATATCTAAAATACCTTAAGTGAAAGCCAAAAGTATAATCAGGAATTGCGAATGATGATATACCAGTAATTGCAACAATAATAATCAATATTGGACTTACAATTCCCGCACTAACAGCAGCTTGACCTAAAATAATACCGCCAACAATACCTATAGTAGAACCTATAGGTGATGGAATACGAAGACCAGCTTCTCTAATTAAATCAAAAGAAACTTCCATAATTAAAAGTTCAAAGATTACAGGGAATGGTACAGTATCTCTTGAAGCAAGTATTGAGAAAAGAAGTTCAGTAGGTAAAAATTCTTGGTGAAAGCTTGTTATTGCTACATATAACCCAGGTAATAATAATGCAAAAGTAGCAGCAATAAATCTAATAGCTTTTATAAAATTAGAATAATTGGCTTTCAAATTTCTATCATCAGGAGATTTCAAAAAATCTACAAAAACAGCTGGAGTAATTAACGCATAAGGCGAACCATTTACAATAATAACAACCCTACCTTCTAGTAAATAAGCAGAAGCTTTATCTGGTCTTTCAGTTGACAAAATATCTGGAACAGATAAATCATTTTCATCAGAAATTAATTCTTCTAATTGACCAGCAGAAAGTAGTGCATCAACACCAAGATTATTTAATCTATATCTTACTTCTCCAATTAAATCAGTATTTGCTATATTTTTTATATAACATAAACAACACTTTGTTTTTGAAACTTTTCCAATAGGAATATTTTCGATTGTTAGATTTTCATTATTAATAATTCTTCTTAAAAGAGAAGTATTAGTTCTTATATTTTCAACAAAAGCTTCGTGAGAACCTTTTATAACAATTTCATTTGTAGGTTTTTCAACGCTTCTTTGCTGAAATCCTTTGATTTCTATATTAAAAGCAATTGGTAAAGTATCTACAAATAATGCACAATTTCCAGAATTAATACCAGAAAAACATTCTGAAAAAGTCTTAACCTCTTTCAAATCATTTTGAGGAATTAAGCAATTTTTTAAATAATCGCTTAAATTAAATTTTTTGACTTTTCGAATAGTAACATTATTAGTAACAGACTCATATACAACTTTGTTTTGGTCTCCTTCAAACAAATTATTTTTGTTTCTCATCATTAAAGGCTCTAAAACAAAGTCATTTAGCATTTGAGTATTTATCATACCATCAAAATATAAAATAAATGCGTGAAATTGTTTACCTCTAGCATTTAGAGTAAATTCTCTTAATACAATATCACTATTTATTAATGTATTATACTTACTTTTTACATAATCTAAATTGACATTTACACTAGAAAAAATTTTAGTCTTATCTTCAGAAAAATTGTCTTCTTTATTTTCATCTTGTTCATATGGCTTTTCTAAAAGGGAAAAGGAATAATCATTTTCTGGTGTATATTTAATTAAATTTGAAAATATATTTTTTATATTCATTTTAAACTCCATAAAAATCTTTTATACTATTATTTCTAAAATTTGAAAAAATATACATTGTGAGTGTATAAAATCGAATTGTTTCTAGACAAACTTATAAATTTTTATTGAGACAAAATTATTTAAAAGGAGCTACACAATAAAAAGCAAGAATTTCTTGCTATTTTTCTTTTTCTATAGTAGAATAACAGTATCAAAGCTAGGTAAAATATAAGTGTATAGATAATAAAAGGAAGGAGCGTAAATACATGAAAGGCATAGGTATAGGAATAAGTGATTTTAAAATGTTAAGATTAAGAAAAAATTATTATATAGATAAAACAATGTATATAAAACATATAATAGACAATCAAGCAAGCGTAATATTATTAACAAGACCACGAAGATTCGGAAAAACATTAAATATGAGTATGCTAAAATACTATTTTGACAGTACAGCAAAAGATAGTAAAGAGCTATTTGAAGGCTTAAAAATAATGGAACAAGGAGAAGAATATACATCAAAATTAGGATATTATCCAGTAATATATTTAACATTAAAAGACGCAGGACTAATGAATTATGATTTAATGATTATGCAACTTAAAACAATAATGATGGAATTATATTATGAGCATAAATATTTATTAGAAGGACAAATGTCAGAAGGAGAAAGAACAATATTTAATAAAATATTATCAGCAAATGCAAATGATGTTGACTTAATAAATTCAGTAAAGATGTTATCAAAACTTTTAAATCAATATTTTAATAAACCAGTAATACTACTAATAGACGAATATGACGTACCACTACAAAATGCATATGTAGAAGGATATTATGATGAAGCAGTAAAATTCTTCAAAACATTTTATGGAACAACATTTAAAGATAATCCATATTTAGAAAAAACAGTACTAACAGGAGTAAGTAGAGTAGCAAAAGAAAGTATATTTAGTGGGGCAAATAACTTTAAAGTATTTACAATATTAGATAATGAATTTAGCGAAGATTTTGGAATAACAGAAGAGGAAACGGATAAAATCATAAAAGATTTTAACATAGAAGACGAAAAAGAAGAAATAAAAAAATGGTATGATGGATATACAATAGGAAATACAACAGGTATATATAATCCATGGAGTATATTAAATTATTTAACAGACAGAAAATTAATGCCATATTGGGTAAATACAAGTTCAAATGATTTAATAAAACTAGTATTAAAAAATTCGGTAACAGTAAAAGAAAAAATTGAAACATTATTAAGAGATGAAGAAATAGAAGTGCCAATAAACCTAGAAACAATAATAGTAGGAATAGAAAATGACGAAGATAATATATGGGGACTAATGCTCCAAACAGGATATTTAAAAATAACAGAGGTAGTAGATTTAGCAGTACATATATATAAAGTAAAGATTCCAAACTATGAAATAAATATATTGTTCCAACAAATAGTACATGAATGGTTTAGAAATAAAGTACCAGGGAATGACTTAAGAACTATATTAAAAGATTTAGTCACATTAGATTTTGAGAATTTTGAATATAAATTTAAAAGATTAGTAAAAGAAATGTTTAGTTATATGGATGTAGGAGAAGATACAGCAGAAAACTTTTACCATGCATTTGTATTAGGAATGTTAGTAGGACTAAAAGACACATACTATGTAAATTCAAATAGAGAATCAGGATTAGGAAGGTATGATATAATGCTAGAACCAAAAGATAAAAATGGAAATAGCTTTATAATGGAATTTAAACTATATAGTGAGGATAAAGAAGAAAGTATAGAAGAAATAATAGAAACTGCAAAAAAACAAATAGAAGAAAAAGGATATGAAACAAACTTAAAAGAAAGAGGCTTTACAAATATAACAAAAATAGTATTTGCATTTAAGGGTAAAGAAGTAAAAATGGAAGTTGTGAATTAGGGACGTATTAAAATGAACAAAAATTGTTCAAAAGGAACAGATCTATTGAATATATAATTTTAATATATAAAAAAATCTCAGAAAAATAAAAAATAATTTCTGGGATTTTTAATTTTCTATAAAAAATTGCAAATAAAATTAAAATATTTTCATTAAGTAAGATACTTAATGAATAATGCTATGAATAAAACATTGAAAAGTCAATAAAAAGCAGTGAAAATAATATTAAAGATATAAATAAATTAAGAAATATAGTAAAGAAAGAAGATGATAAATTGAATTTTAATATATTAGTAGAAGGATGGTTAGAAAATAAGAAAATATCCATAAAAGAATCGACTTATTGTAATTATGTATATGTAATAAATAAATATATAACACCGACATTTGAAAACATGGAAATTAAAGAATTGCAAAATTATAATTTTAATGATTTTGTAATAGAACTTATGGAAGAACTATCAACAAAAACAGTAAGAGATATTTTATGTATTCTAAAAGCAATCTTATGCTATGTAAATGAAGAATATGATTGTAATATAAAAATTAGTAAAATCAAAAGTCCAAAATTAGTTCAAGGTAATGTTACTGTACTAAGTAATAGAGAAAAAGGAAGGTTAGAGAACTATTGTATTAGAGTAGATACATTAAAATCTATGGGAATACTCATTTGTTTAAATACTGGAATAAGAATAGGCGAATTATGTGCTTTAAAATGGAAGAATGTGGATTTAGATAAAAAGATATTATATGTAAATCATACTTTACAACGAGTTTATGATAAAAAACAAAAGAAAACTAAAATTATAATAGATGTACCCAAAACAGCAAAATCAATAAGACAAATTCCAATATCAAATAAATTATATGAAATACTAAAGACAATAAAAAATAAATATAATGATGATAATTTTTTCCTAACAGGAAGTAGTGAAAAGTTTATAGAACCTAGAAATTATCAAAAATATTTTAAAAATGTATTAAGAAAATGTAGAATAAAATCATATAAATTTCACACCCTTCGTCATACATTTGCAAGTAATTGTATAGAAGTAGGAATGGATGTAAAAAGTTTAAGTGAGATGTTAGGACATTCAAGTGTTGAGATTACACTTAATAAATATGTTCATTCTAATTATAAATTGCAAAAAAAATACCTTGAAAAACTGTAAATAGTTCTTAAAGTATTTTACTTAA
>CAJFJY010000018.1 GCA_904384205.1 uncultured Clostridia bacterium
GAGTGGGCTGTTATAGGAACTATATGGCATGCATTTGAATGGGTATTTTTTAAAGTTGCACCAATTATGGTTATACTAATTACTTCAATATTAGGGATACTATTTATAAAAAGGAATAAATAACAAATTACAATTTATACGGAGAATATTAAAATACTAATATTCTCTATTTTTTATCAAAACAGAAGAAAAAAGAAGGGAAGAGGGGGAGTAGCTAATTTTCTAGAACAATAAAATAATTATAAATAAAATTTACACTAATGATATAATATTAATTAAAAATAAACAAAACTGTAAAACAATTATTAGAAAGAATATTCTAAATATAAAATCAAATTAAAATAGTAAATAAAAAATAAATTAATTATAAAACAAAAATTATTATAATAAAATAAATTGTGAAATAATTTTGTGCAATGTTTAAATTATAAATTTTTTATAGCAAACATTAAAATTTCAAAACGAACATTTGAACAGTTTGAAATAATTAAAAATTTTTTTATCGGTTTTAAAAATAATTTATATTAATAATATGTAATTTATCTTTATAATAAAAAGACTAAAATTAAATATAATAAAATAAATTTAATAATAAAAAATCATTTATAAAAAGTTAATTGGATTTGCTAATATAATTATAATTAATTAAGCTTTAGAATCGTTTTTAAGACATTTATATTATAAACTTAACAAGCTAAATGTCTAAATTATATAAAATGTTACAACTGATGTATATATAATATATAGAAATACTTAGAAATAGCTAAAAATCAATACTTTGAAAAAATCTCTAAAAATTGCTAAAAAAGGTGACACACGAGAATCGATTTTAAGCCGTTTTTATTTTTTAGGTATATAGTTTGTTGTCCGAAAATAAGGCAAATATGGAGAAATAGGCATTATGGAGATTTTTGAAAAGATCTTCATAATAAAAATAATAATTAATATAATGAATAAAAATTTTATAGATACAAATTAAAATAATAGATAAAAAATGAATTAGATAACAAATTATACAAGTAAAATAAAAAAATGCCTTAAAATTGATTTTAATGAGTCATAAGAATAATTAATATAACAGTAATACAAATAATGAATATAATATAGATATAATAAGAAAATAAAGATATATAAATGAATATTAGTATGTATAAAACTACTAAAAGCCTTGAATTAGTAAAAGTAGATGTTTATGGTTATTTTATATTTTTCTCCTACCTCTATTTGCACAAAACTTTGATTTTGTGCAATGTTATATATTGATAAATTACATGATCTTTTACCTCCCTCTATACTTCTCTACAAAAGTTATTTATATCTATATTTAATAAAATACTATTCCCTATTATTTCTATTATTAAATATTTTTATTTTAAAACAAATTTTTATTTTTATATTATTATTATCACTATACTTAATCTTTTTCTATTTTTATATTTATTACCTCATATTACAATTAATGAATATTAAGAATTACTTTGACTAATTAAATCCAAAGTATAAATTATTTTATTTATATCTCTCCTCTTCCCTTTAAGTATTCTTACAATAATTTACAAAATTAACAAAATATAGTAAAATAATTTAAACAAGCAAATATAAAATTGCTTAGAATACCTATACAAGACTTCTATAATTTAGAAAATTTAAAATCAAAAATTAAAAAAGCTTGTAAGTCACTATTTTCAATGGTTTTGAAACGCGACGCGTGAAAATCAATTTTAAGACGTTTTTATATTTTAGGTATGTAACTTTATTACTAAAAATATCAAAAATTAAATTAATTTGCAATAATTTTATACTTTTCATTGAATTTGTATATAATGTATCATATAATATATAAAATATATATCAAAGAGGTGTTAGACAATGGAAAAAGTTTTAGTAAAAGATCTATTTAAAGATACAAAAAAATATATCGAAAAAGATATCATTCTCGAAGGATGGATTCGTACAATAAGAGACTCTAAAAATTTTGGTTTCATTGAATTAAATGATGGAAGCTTTTTTTATAATGTACAAATTGTATTCAGTAACAATTTGTCAAACTTTGAAGAAATTTGCAAGTTATCAATTAGTTCTACAATCAAAGTCGAAGGTAAATTCATATTAACTGAAAATGCAAAACAACCATTTGAAATTCAAGCCCAAAATATTGAAATAGAATCTTTATCAGAGAATGATTATCCTTTACAAAAAAAGAGGCACTCTTTTGAATATTTAAGAACAATTGCTCACTTACGTCCAAGAAGTAATACATTTAATGCTGTATTTCGTGTTAGAAGTGCTTTGGCATATGCAATTCATAAATTTTTCCAAGAAAAAGGCTTTGTATATGTTAATACTCCATTAATTACAGCAAGCGACGCAGAAGGTGCAGGAGAAATGTTTAATGTAAATGCATTTGATTTTAATAATCTTCCAAAAGATAAAAATGGTAATATCGATTTCTCTAAAGATTTTTTTGGAAAACCTGCTCATTTGACAGTTAGTGGACAATTAAACGCTGAAACTTTTGCCGAAGCTTTTAGAAATGTATATACATTTGGTCCAACATTTCGTGCTGAAGATTCTAATACAGTAAAACATGCTGCAGAATTTTGGATGGTAGAACCTGAAATATGTTTTGCTGATCTAGAAGATGACATGAATTTAGCAGAAGAAATGATTAAATATATTTTCAAATATGTTATTGATAATTATCCAGAAGAAATGAAATTCTTCAATGATTTTATAGACAAAAGTTTATTAAATAGATTAGATAATGTTATTAACTCAAAATTTGTTAGAATTACTTATACTGATGCAATAGCTGAACTCGAAAAACATAATAATGAATTTGAATATAAAGTTAGTTGGGGTGTTGACTTACAAACTGAACATGAACGATATTTATGTGAAAAAATATTTCAAAAACCTGTATTTGTAACTGATTATCCTAAAGAAATTAAAGCTTTCTATATGAAGTTAAATGATGATGGAAAAACTGTTGCTGCTACTGACCTATTAGCTCCAGGAATTGGAGAAATTATTGGTGGTAGTCAAAGAGAAGATGATTACAATAAATTACTTGATAGAATTAAAGATCTGAATATGCCAATAGAAAACTATGATTGGTATTTAGATTTAAGAAAATATGGTAGTTGCAAACATGCCGGATTTGGCTTAGGATTTGAAAGAGCTATTATGTATTTAACAGGAATGCAAAATATTCGTGATGTAATACCTTTTCCTAGAACCCCAAACAATTGTGAATTTTAAAATTAATATCCCCTACTCTTTTATTAATCAGGAGAGGGGATATTTATTATATAGGAAAATAGATTTTTTAATGATCTTTCAATACAAAATTCTATTTAAATCTTTCAATATATTTATCTATTTTATTTATGAAATCCTCATTATTTCTAGATTGTGCCATTAAACTAATTACTTGTTCAGTAACATCTGCAACAGGTAAGCTATTCATGGCTTTTCTTAATGCAAAAACAGTTTCTAATTCTTTCTGTGTTAAAAGTAAATCTTCCCTTCTTGTTCCAGATTTATTAATATCTATTGCTGGGAATATACGTTTTTCAGATAATTTCCTGTCTAAATGAACTTCCATATTACCTGTACCTTTGAATTCTTCAAATATTACATCATCCATTCTACTTCCAGTATCTACTAAAGCAGTTGCTAAGATTGTCAAACTACCACCATTTTCGATATTTCTTGCTGCACCAAAGAATTTTTTAGGTTTATGTAATGCTGCTGGATCAATACCACCTGATAATGTTCTTCCAGAAGAAGGGATAACTAAGTTATATGCTCTTGTAAGCCTTGTAATACTATCTAACAATATAACTACATCTTTTCCCTGCTCTACTAATCTTTTAGCTCTTTCTAGAACCATTTCAGCAACTTTTACATGATGCTCTGGTAGCTCGTCAAATGTTGAATGAATTACTTGTCCTTTTATTGATCTTTTCATATCTGTAACTTCTTCAGGTCTTTCATCTATTAGTAATACTATTAATTCAATTTCTGGGTTATTTCTAGATATACTATTTGCAACTTTTTTTAGTAATGTTGTTTTACCTACCTTAGGTTGTGCTACTATCATTCCTCTTTGCCCCTTACCTATTGGACACATTAAATCTATAATTCTCATTGCAATTTCATTTGGAGTAGTTTCTAATTTCAATTTTTCGTTTGGAAATATTGGAATTAATTCATCAAATCTTTTTCTTTTTAATGCTTTTTCAGGATGTTCTCCATTTACTTCACCTACGAAAATAAGAGATGGAAATTTTTCACCTTCACGATAACGAGAAATACCTTTAATCATATCTCCAGTATCTAATTTAAATCTTTTTATTTGCACCATAGAAATATATACATCTTTTGGAGTTGATAAGAAGTTATCCCCTCTTAAAAAACCATAACCATCAGGTAATATGTCTAATATTCCTTCTACTATTTCGTCTCCTTCATTAGTTAATTTATAATCAATTATTGGCTGACCATTTGCATCATATTGTGTTGGATTTTTAACTTCTTCTTGTTCTTCATTATTATTTGTTTTATTATTATGATGTTTTTCTTCTGATATTATTTGATTTAAAACTGTTATTAAATCTTCCTTTTTTAATTTTGAAATATTTTTAATATTATTTTCCTTTGCTAAATTGCGTAGTTCAACTAATGTCATATCTTGTAAATTTGACATAAATACCTCCTTATATTTTGTTTTAATTATAAAATTGGGAATAAAACGATACTAATAAATAATAATATATAATATTATAGCACATTTTTTGGAAAAAGTAACCATTTTTTGAAAAATATGTAAAAAAGATTAAAGCTAAATTCGTAAGAAAATAACCTTAATCTTTTATGCTTAAGTTACATTCCTGTATCAATATAAACTTTTTCATTTGGTAAATACATATCTAATTTTTCTCTTGCTGCATCTTCAATGAATTCATCTGAATTTATATCTTCTTGTTTTTTTGCTAATTCATCTTTATATTCTTTTTCTTGTTCTATTTGTGATGCTAAATCTTTACTTGTACTAACATATTGATTTATAACATTTTGTTGTTTTATTAAAGTAAAAACAGCATAAATTAAAGCTAATATGATAATTATATTTCTAATTAATTTTTTTTTGTTTTTCATAAGTATCTCTCCACTTCAAATGTATATTGAATATATTAACTATACACATATATATTTTTCTACTTTTTTTATAAAAATCCTTCTTTATTTTGACAAAAATTTTAAAAAGTTACAATTTTTGCAATTATAATTATATATATTAGGTCTTTTTTGTAGTAAATGTCTTTTTGTGTTGAGAAACTTTGAATATTCTTTTTATTTTTTCTCCTATATTTTTAAAAATTTTTTTGACATTAATTATTATAAAAGAAACAGGCTTGAAAAATATCTTTTTAAATAAGTTAATAATAAAAATTATAGGTTTAAATATGATTTCAACTATTTTTTTAAATATTTTTATTGTTTGATTTAATATTTTAACACTTATATTTATTATGAATTTACTTAATAAAATCATATATATAATACATCCTAGAACTATTGCCAAAAACATATATAATCTGATTTCGCCATTATTAAATGTAAATATAGCATATAACATTATAAAACCAGCTATAATCCAAAATATTACATCTTCTATATATGTTACAATATCAGGAGTGTTAAATGTTTTTCTCAATATTCTAAAAATGTCGAATAAAAATCCTATTATTATTCCTATAAGTATAAAAATCAAAAAAAGTATAGCTTGATTTGTGACCATATATAATCCTCCTGTTATTTAAAAATTTTACTTATCAAACTTCCTCCTTTTACTTTATCTCGCTCTTTATCACTATATGCTAAATATGATATTTCTCCCTCAACAATCACTTCTGAAGTATCAAGACTTAGTTTATTAATTCTAATATTCTCTCCTTTTACAGTTAATAAACCAAGCTCTGTTTCTACCATTACTACTTGGTCATCAAAACTCAATACATCCTTAACACCTGATATACTTAGCTTTTCCCTATTTTCTAATATAAGATTTTGGATTACTCCTATCCCATTATTAACTGTTTTTCTTTCATCAATTGTCATAGCATTACCTCCTTTTTTTCTATATCTAACCTTATCCTTATTTATATATATTCAGGGTTTGTCTTAATTAGAACAAAAAAATATATTATTTTTAAAATTTATGTTGACTTTTTCCAATATATGATATAATATTTACATAACAAATTGTATAAAAAGTCAAAAGTGTATTTTGACTAAAAGGAGGAAATAATATGAAACCAGATGATTTATACGCACATTTATATGGACGGCATAATGGAGTAACAGGCACATCTTTTTTATTAAGTTCACACTTTCCCGATAAAAGAAACATACGTTGCTTAATTGATTGTGGTAATTTTCAAGGAAATGATAATAATGGTTATTTAGATTTAAATGATGTCATTCCCTTTGATGCCAAAAAAATTGATTTTGTGTTAATTACACATAATCATATAGACCACATTGGTTTATTGCCATTACTTATACATCAAGGATATAAAGGACCTATTTACTTGTCCAAGCCAGGATATTCATTAATTGATATTCCTATTAATGAAGCATGGAAAGTAAATTGCAAAAACAAAGCATATCCGAGTTATACTAGAGAAGATGTAGAACAATTATTTAAACAATTAATAGGTATTTCTTTCAACCAGAAAATTTTCCCTAAGAAAAATGTTGAAGTCACTTTCTTACCAAATGGTCATATTGTGGGAGCTTCTTTAATAGAAATTAAACTTTCATATGATAATAAAGAAAGTATAAAAATATTATTCACAGGGGATTACAATAATAAGAATTTATTTTTTGATGTGGAAGAACTTCCTATTGAGCATCGGGAATCACCCTATTCACTTGTAGTGTGTGAATCTACATATGGAGATGTAGATTCAACAAGTTCACGTTTTAAACCAGTATTGTTTGATGCTATAAAAAATGCAATTGAACAAAAAAAGAAAGTTATAATCCCTACCTTTGCTATGGGCAGAACACAAGAAATTTTATATTTTATAAAAGTTATGCAAGATAAAGGATTACTTTCTAAAGAAATACCAATATGGCAAGGTGGAACTTCAGCACGTGAGATAACAAATAGATTTCATTATGATAGCTTAGGATTACGCTCTGAAATGAAAAATTTTTTACCAAAAAATTTTCATTTTGTTTCAAGCAAAGAAATAAATAGTATTTGTAAAACTTTGTTAGATAATGACGAACCTTCTATTATTATTTCACCATCTGGAATGGCATCATATGGTGCTATTAAGAGTTTTATTTCAAAGGCTATTAATCGAGAAGATGTATTAATTGCTTTTCCAGGACATTGTACAGCAGACTCAAAAGGAAGTGAACTTATTAATACGCCTAAAGGTTCTAATATCAGTTATGGTGGAGATATCCACACTCGCTATTGCGATATAATTGTAAGTGGAGAAGTGTCTGCACATGCTAAGCGAGATGAATTACTGTATTTACTTAAAGAAGAACTATGTTCTCCAAAATCTATTCTGGTAAACCATGGTGAACAAGATGTAAGAGAGAAATTTGTAGAATATCTCCGAGAAAACTTTTCACTAAATACAATTATAGAAAATTTTAGTCCTGATTATGGATATGAAATTACTTTTAATGGTTTATCAAAAATATTTTTATCAAAGTTTCAGTTATTTTAATTTAAAAGTATTTCTTTTAAAAAATTGAATGCTTAAATTAACAATTGTTAATTAGGAAAGGGGTTTGTTTATGTTTGAATCCGAATCACGGTATAAAAATCAAATAGTCATTAAAGGCTATAACAAAATTAAGCAATATAATGAGGAAAGTTTTTTAACTTTCCTCATTAATTAATAATCTATGCATTTCTTCTAAATATTTATTTTCTACAATATTTTTAAAACAAATTGATACTTTATTTTCATCTATATCAATATTAGAAACTTCTAATTTGTTTTTTTCTAAAAAGTCTAATATCTTTCTTAAGTTTTCAAAGTTCCTAATTATTCCATTACCTATAATAGAAATTTTTGAAACATCTTTTTGTACAATACTTTTTACTGTATTTTCCTCAATTATATCAGAAATCATTGTTCCTGCTTTATTGTTAAATGTACATTTTGTTATTATTGGGATTTTAAATTTTTCTCCTATTTCTACACATCTATTATGAAGAACTTTGGCACCTTCATTAGAAATCTCTAGCATTTCTTCGTACGATAAAGCACTTAATTTTTTAGCATCAGGCAACTTATTGGGATCTGCGGTATAAACTCCATCAACATCAGAAAAAATGTAACAATTCTTAGCATTTAAAGCTGCTGCAATGGCCACAGCAGATGTATCTGAGCCTCCCCTCCCTATAGTTGTTATATCCATATTTTCATTTATCCCTTGAAAACCTGTTACTATTACGATTTTATTTTCTTCTAATTCTTTTAGAATTCTTGAAACATCAATATTTTCAATTATTGCATTTTTATTTGTATTATTTGTATAAACTCCTGCCTGCCATCCTGTAAGAGATATTGCCTTATATCCCATATGATTTAGCAATATACTTAATTTTGCTACCGATATTTGTTCTCCTGTACTTAATAGAACATCTAATTCCCTATCCTCAATATCTTCTGACAATTCTTTAGCTTCTTTAATCAATTTATCTGTTGTTTTACCTTGTGCAGATAATACAACTACAATTCTATGTCCTTTATTATATAAATCAATTATTTTATTAGCTACTTGTTTTAATTTTTCGTTATCGGCTACTGAACTTCCTCCAAATTTTAATACTATTGTGTCCATAAATACTATCATTCCTTTCCTAAGACACAAATCCGGTTGGAAAAGAATTAAATTTTGGCTGGGCAAACAAATTTGAAATTTATGAGGCGTACTCATGTACGTTGATTAAATTTCAAATGAAGTTTAACGACGCCAAAATTGTAATTATTTTTCAACCTTAACACCTCTTATTTAATATATGTAACAATTTTTAATTAAAAATTATTACTTTACATTATATGATATGCTTGTTTACTTTAGTAGTTGATTAAATTTTTCTCTAATTTACTAAATATATTCTTTATTTAATAATATTAGATTTTAAATAACTTTCCATAAATCCATCTATATCTCCATCCATTACTGCCTCTACATTTCCAACTTCATAGTTTGTTCTGTGGTCTTTAACCATAGTGTAAGGGCAAAAAACATATGAACGTATTTGACTTCCCCATGCAATATCTTTTTGGTCACCTTTCAAATCCTCAATTTTATCTTTCTGTTCTTTTTCTTTTAAATCTAATAATTTTGATTTTAACATTTTCATTGCTGTTTCTCTATTTTGAATTTGAGATCGTTCAGATTGGCATGCAACAACTGTATTTGTTGGAATATGTGTAATTCTTACAGCAGATGATGTTTTATTAATATGTTGTCCACCTGCTCCTGATGCCCTATATGTATCTACTCGCAAATCCTCAGGATTTATCTCTATTTCTATATCATCAGTTATTTCTGGTAAAACTTCTACTGATGCAAATGAAGTATGCCTTCTTCCTCCACTATCAAAAGGAGAAATTCTAACTAACCTATGAACTCCTTTTTCACATTTCATATATCCATATGCATATTCTCCTATTATTTCAAATGTAACACTTTTTAAACCTGCTTCTTCTCCTTCTAGATAATCTAATTCTTTTACTTGATACTCATTCTTCATAGCCCATCTTGCATACATTCTATATAACATTTCTGCCCAATCTTGTGATTCTGTTCCTCCTGCACCAGGATGTATTGTAACTATTGCATTATTACTATCGTATTTTCCTGATAATAATGTTTCGATTTCAAATTTTTCTAAATCTTTTTCTGCTTTACCCGTTCCTTTTATGATCTCTTTAGATATTTCTTCATCTGCTTCAATATTTACTAATTCTGTCAATTCTTTTAGATTTTTTAGTTCACTTTTTAGTTCATTATATTTACTAATTTTTCTTTTTAAGATTTTTATATTCCCTAATATTTTTTGAGAATTTTTCTGGTCATTCCAAAATTCTGGATCAATAGTTTCTTTTTCTAAGTTATTTAATTCTTCCTCTTGTTTTGGTATGTCAAAGAGACTCACCTAATTCTTTTAACTTGACTTCTAGTTCTTCTAGAAGCTTCGTGTTTTCTTCTAATTCGAACATTCTATCACTCTCCTAAAAATTTTATTTTGTTTACAAATGATTTCATTTTATAAAATATACATTTATTTTACACAAAGATTAACAAAAAATCAATTCTTCTACTTAAACTTTATCTATAATCTCCTAAATCTTCATTCCTATTTTCTACTGACTTATTTTGGCTTAATAAAGCTTGTACTTTTCCATTAAACTCTTTAAAAATAAGATCCATTACATCATATCTTAATTTTTGTTCGTGTTCTTTATCATCTGATTTTTTTAACTTTCTCATAACAGATAAACTTGCTTTAGATACATTATGTGCTAATTCATTTACCTTTAATAAATATTCAAATGCACCTAGATTTGATTTCATCAAATTTGTATAGTTTCCTTTTATATCTCCATAAGGACCAATTGGATTTCCTCCCATACCAGATAATTCTATTAAAATATTTCCTGGGTAGATTAATCTATTATAATCATTTGATGTAGAAATTGAATTTTCCCCCTTTAATACCATATAATGCGTATTTTCTTTATCATTATCATTTTTATATGTTTTTTCTGAATAAAGTCTTGATAATAAATAATTAGTTATAGTATTTTCTTCAGCACTTAATTCTAAATTGTTATCCTTTAATAAATCACTTGGAATATTAGCCGGTCTTTGATATATTAATCCTCCTGTGGAATGATAATTTAAATATGCTTCCAAATTTCCTGTCTTATTTAGCTCTTCTAATAAACTATCTAATGCTTTATTTTCTTTTGTTTTTTCAAATCCGCTTTTTTACATCATATGGACAATTTAAGGGACCTGGCATAGATGAGATAATATTGCTATACCTTCTTTCTAAATATATTTTTTCACCATTTTCTATTCTATCTAAATTTCTATTATATTTACTATTTGCTTGCATATCTATTCCATCACCATTTGCACTCCATACCTGCATTGTACCATTAGGGATATTTCCACTCTCATATAATTTTCTGATGTTTTCTCTTAAATCATTATATTTAGCTGGTATTGCTGTATAATCTACATTGCTAAACATTTCTTGATGATGTTTCATTGTTTTCCTGTCTGGTTCTAGTCCCTCGTCTCTTCTTTTTTGTGCTTCAGCATCATCTTGCTTATATGCTTTATAATATTCTTTGCATATTTTTTCTGCTTCTTCTAAATTCATTTCTCTTGGTATTATTTTTCTTACTGCTGATGTTGAAATTAAATATCCTTCTGGGTTTAGTATAGGTATAAAATGAAGTGTATAATCATTCATATTTATATCTTTACCATCTTTTTGTATTTGTTGCATTAATCTTAGTACAAAATCAGTAGTTATTATTTCACTACCGTGTGCTGCGCCTGTTATTACAATATGTCTTTTGCCCCTACCACATAGAAAATGTCTTATTGGTAAACCATATTTAGTTTCTCCTAGAATTTCTTGTTCTTTTATGTTTTTCCCTTGTCGTTTTATTTCATTCAATTTTTCCATCACTTGCTCATAATCTAAAATTAAATTATTCATATATTTACTCTCCTAATCTTTTACTTTTTGATTTTATTAATTTTATCATAAATTCTATAAAAATCCAACATTACAATAACTAAAAGCTAACACATTTTATATGTTAGCTTTAGTTATTGATTATTTTTATTATTCTTTATTTTTTAAATACCTGTACCTATTCATATTATTGGTTTCTTCCATGGCAATTCTTATATTTCTTTCCACTTCCACATGGGCATGGGTCATTTCTTCCTATTTTTGGTCCTTCATTTACAACTGTTCTATTTTCTTTTGCCTCAATTGTTTTACCATTATCTACACTATTTATTGCTTGTAAAGCCGCATTTGTTATTTTAGCAGTTTCTTGACGTCTAACTTCTCCTTGTTTTCTAATGTTCATCAAAATTTTAACTACATCAACTTTAATATTTGCAGTCATTTCTTCGAACATATCCATGCCTTCCATTCTGTACTTAACAACAGGATCTTGTTGACCATATGCACGAAGACCAATACCATTCTTTAATTCGTCCATACTGTCTATATGGTTCATCCATTTTTCATCAACAACTTTTAATAGAACAATTCTTTCAAGCTCTCTCATTTCTTCAGAACCAATTTCTTGTTCTTTTTCTTCATATTTTTTATTAGCTTCATTTACAAGTTCTTCTTTAACTGCATTTACATCTTTTTGATGTCCTTTTATAAATTCTGCCATATCAATTCCAAAAGTATTTAATATTTCAGAACTTAAAGATTCCATATTTAAAGAATTGTGATCTTCACCTTCTACAAACATTTCTACTGTTTCTTCTGCTATAGAATTAATCATATTTTTGATATTGTCATGCATATTCTCTCCGTCTAAAACTTCTCTTCTTTGTTTATAGATAATTTCTCTTTGAACATTCATAACATCATCATATTTTAATACATTCTTTCTTATTGTGAAATTTCTACCTTCTACTTTCTTTTGAGCATTTTCTACTGCTTTTGAAATTAATTTTGCTTGTATTGGCATATTTTCATCTGCACCTAGAGTATTGTATACCTTTGTAATTGCATCTCCACCAAAGATTTTCATTAAATCATCATCTAGGCTTATATAGAATTGTGATTCTCCTATGTCTCCTTGACGTCCAGAACGACCTCTTAACTGATTATCAATTCTTCTTGATTCATGCCTTTCTGTACCAATTATTTTTAATCCACCAGCATCAATTACTTTTTGTTTTTCATCTTTTATTTGTTCATCATATTTTTTTACTAATGTATTAAATTGCTCCCTTGCCCTTAATATATCTTGGTCACCTGTTTCATAATATGTGTTAGATTCCTCAATTAAATTATCTGGAACTTTTTTCTTTCTCATTTCTTCTTTTGCTAAATATTCACTGTTACCTCCAAGCATAATGTCAGTACCACGACCAGCCATGTTTGTTGCTATTGTAACTGCTCCAAATTTACCTGCTTGTGCGATAATCATAGCCTCTTTTTCATGTGATTTAGCATTTAATACTTCATGTGGTATTCTTTCTTTTTGTAATAATTTACTTAATTTTTCAGATTTTTCAATAGATACTGTACCTATTAATACTGGTTGACCTTTTGCATGACTTTCTTTTACGTCATTTACTACTGCTCTAAATTTTGCATCTTGGTTTTTGTAAATAACATCATTTTTATCATTACGTATCATTGGTTTGTTTGTAGGAATGCTAACTACATCTAAGTTATATATTTCTTCAAATTCTGCTTCTTCTGTCATAGCTGTACCTGTCATACCAGATAATTTATCATACATCCTAAAATAATTTTGGAATGTGATTGTTGCAAGTGTTTTTGATTCATCTGCTATTTTTACGTGTTCTTTTGCTTCTATTGCTTGATGTAATCCATTGTTGTATCTTCTACCATACATTATACGACCTGTGAATTCATCAACTATTAATACTTCTCCATCTTTTACGATATAATCAATATCTTTTTTCATAATTCCATGAGCACGCAATGCTTGATTTACGTGATGTACTAATGTTGAGTTTTCTAAGTCATTGAAGTTTTCTAGTTTGAAGTATTCTTCTGCTTTTTTAATACCTTTTTGTGTTAATGATGCAGATTTTGCTTTTAAGTCAACTATATAGTCATACTTTTCATTATCCTCTGCCTGTTCGAAATCTTTTACATCTTCTTCAACTATAACTTTTGGTTCCAAAGTTCTTACAAAACTATCTGCTTTTTTGTACAAATCTGATGACTCGTTTGCACGACCTGAAATTATAAGTGGTGTACGTGCTTCATCTATTAAAATACTATCAATCTCATCTATGATTGCATAGTGTAAATCTCTTTGTACTAATTGATTTTTATAAATTGCCATATTATCTCTTAGATAATCAAATCCAAATTCATTGTTTGTGCCATAAGTAATATCTGCTGCATATGCTTTTTGCTTTTGAGCAGGTTCCATTCCAGCAATTACTAGACCAACTGATAAACCTAAGAATTTATATAATTTTCCCATCCATTCGCTGTCTCTTTTTGCTAAGTAATCATTAACAGTAATTACATGAACTCCTTTTCCCTCTAACGCATTTAAATAAACTGGTAAAGTAGCAACCAATGTTTTACCTTCACCTGTTTTCATTTCTGCAATTCTACCTTGATGTAAGATTATACCACCTATTAATTGAACATCAAAATGTCTCATACCTAATGCTCTCTTTGATGCTTCTCTTACCACTGCAAATGCTTCTGGTAATATATCATCAAGCGTTTTTCCATTAGCTAATTCTTGTTTAAAATAATCTGTTTTTTGTCTTAATTCATGATCACTTAATTTAGACATTTCGTCTTCCATGCCATTTATTTTCTGTACTATTGGCATTACTCTTTTAACTTCTTTTTCACTATATGTTTTAAATAATCCCATTTTGTTTTGATTCCTCCTAAGTTTATTTTTTTACTCTGTTACTATATCACTAAATCACTAATTTAGCAAGTATTTTAGGTAAATTGATTATAAAATATAGTAATAAAAAATTAATTGTTGAATAAGATTAGAAAAAACATATAAAGGAGTTAAATTATGTTTATATATAATGTGAAAATAAATGGAAGTAAAGTTTTTAAATACTTTTTTACAGGAGTTATTATATTAATAATTTGTATCTTGTGTATTGTCTTATTTAGAATTTTTAGTGGTGCTGGAAATGCTAATGATTCTAGTTGTTTGCCTCAAAACGATGTTTTTGAAATATCTTCAAAAAATTATACTAATGTTCTAAAAACTGTTCATGATGATATTGATACATATGTTGGAATGAAAATTAAATTTACTGGATATGTATATAGAGTTTCAGATTTAACCGATAACCAATTTGTTTTAGCAAGAGATATGATAATATCTTCCGATTATCAATCTGTTATTGTTGGCTTTCTATGCGAATGTGATAATGCTAAAGATTTTGATGATGAAGTTTGGGTTCAAGTTACAGGTGAAATTACAAAAGGAAATTATCATGGAGA
Source organism: uncultured Clostridia bacterium (assembly GCA_904384205.1). Taxonomy (GTDB): domain Bacteria; phylum Bacillota; class Clostridia; order TANB77; family CAG-508; genus CAG-269. The sequence goes on from CAJFJY010000018.1 coordinate 15,302, forward strand.
TATGCCTATTCTAAATGTTCAAGAAATTCAAAAAGTTAGCACTCCATCAGAAGAATATGTTTATCCTCCAGATGAAGATTATGTGCCAACAAGTGCAGGCTTATAAAACAATATTATACTTATTCTAATTTGATAAATTATGTTAATTATGTTATAATTTATATATAAACAATTGATTAAGGAGGGTACATTTATGGCTAAATTTAATTGCCTGACATATGCATTGAAAATTGAGGGAATTCTCCCTCCTCACACTATTGTTGAAGATTTGGAGTGGTACAGAACACCTCTTCAAGCCTTGCAAATTTTTGGGCGGAAATATTTATTAGATTTTAGAGAAATCTCGCCCAATGATCCTATGAGTGACAACGAGTGGTTAGTAGCCTTTTTTGGATTTGTCCCATGTGAATGGGATTATGAAAGAAGGGTTACTCGGCGGGACTATCATCTCGTACTATACGAAAATGGTATTTGGACTCACAGGATGACATGGGGTGCCGATTCTACGGAAGCAAATTTCGACGAATTGGTAACAGCTTATTCATCAGCTGGATACCCGCCTCACTACTTTGCTGTCAAGCGGAATGCGGAAAAGTAATACTTTTCCGCATTTTCTTTACTTTTTTAATATTTTATGATACAATTTTTGTATATTATTTGTGGAGGTAAAAAAATTGGAAAATAATGAATTAATTTTAATTTTGGATTTTGGTGGACAATATAACCAATTAATCGCAAGAAGAGTTAGAGAATGTAATGTTTATTCAGAAGTAGTACCTTACAACATATCTATTGAAAAAATAAAAGAAAAAAATCCTAAAGGAATAATATTTACAGGAGGACCAGCAAGTGTATTTGGTGAAAATTCCCCAAAATGTGCAGATGGTATATTTGATTTAGGAATTCCTGTGCTTGGAATTTGTTATGGAATGCAACTTATGACATATACTCTAGGAGGAAAGGTTCAAAAAGCTGATAAAAGAGAATATGGAACAACTAAAGTAGAAATTGATAATACTTCTCCCCTATTTCAAGGATTTGACACAACAAATGATTTTCTAATGAGCCATACAGATTTCGTATCTGAAGTTCCATCTGGATTTAGAAATATTGGAAAAACTGAACATTGTCCTAATGCAGCTATGGAAAATTTAGAAAGAAACTTATATGGTATTCAATTTCATCCTGAAGTTAATTTGTCAGTCAATGGAACTAAAGTTATAAAGAATTTCTTATTTAATATTTGTAAGTGCTCAGGAGATTGGCAGATTTCGTCCTTTGTAGAAGAAAGCATTAAAAATTTGAAAGAAAAAATTGGAGATAAAAAAGCTTTATGCGCTTTATCTGGAGGAGTAGATTCATCAGTTGCTGCTGTTTTACTACATAAAGCGATTGGAAAAAATTTAACTTGTATTTTTGTTGACCATGGTCTTCTTCGTAAAAATGAGGGTGATGAAGTTGAGCATGTTTTTAGAAATCAATTTGATATAAATTTAATTAGAGTAAATGCAAAAGATAGATTTTTATCAAAACTTGCTGGTGTAACAGACCCTGAAAGAAAAAGAAAAATTATCGGAGAAGAATTTATCAGAGTTTTTGAAGAAGAAGCTAAAAAGATTGGTACAGTAGATTTTTTGGTACAAGGTACTATTTATCCTGATGTTATAGAAAGTGGATTAGGAAAAAGTTCTGTTATAAAAAGTCATCATAATGTCGGAGGATTACCTGACTATGTTGATTTTAAAGAAATCGTTGAACCACTAAGAAACTTATTTAAAGACGAAGTTCGTCAAACTGGTTTAGAGTTAGGAATACCTGAAAATTTAGTATTTAGACAACCTTTCCCTGGTCCAGGTTTAGCTATTAGAATTATTGGCGACATTACTGAAGATAAATTAAATATCTTAAAAGATGCTGATAGCATTTTTAGAGAAGAAATTGCAAATGCCGGACTTCATAAATCTATAAATCAATATTTTGCAGTTTTAACAAATTTAAAATCTGTTGGTGTTATGGGTGATGAAAGAACTTATGATTATACTATTGCACTTCGTGCAGTAGAAACTACCGATTTTATGACTGGTGTTTGGAGTAAAATTCCATATTCAGTTTTAGAAAAAGTTTCTTCTAGAATTGTAAATGAAGTAAAACATGTAAATAGGGTTGTCTATGATATAACTTCCAAACCACCAGCAACAATTGAATGGGAATAATATTAAACAAAATTTTAGGGCTGTAAAAAACACAGCCCTATCTTTCTTTAATCAAACAGAATTTGAAGAAAGTTCTCCTAAAATCGTTAATTTTGCATCAGACTTTTTTTGTATGATACTATCATACTTATCAACATAATATACTGTTCCAATAGCAGTATATTCTTCTGGAAATGTCAATAATATATTCGTATCATCCAAGTTGAATGTTACATTTATTTCTGATACATATTCCATATCATCAAAATCAAATACGCTTTTTATATTATGATAAATACATTCAACATGCAAAATTAACTTTTTACCTACTATATTGCCAGTAACTGAATCCTTTGTTAAAATTCCATTAAGTTTATTGTCATGAACATTTATAAAGCCATCATTATAATATTTGTCCACCCGAAATTTTACTTTGAACTTCATTATTTCCTCCTTTTTATTTTTGATTAAAGTTTAATTATTGATATCTATTAATATATTAGCACAATTTTATGTCAATTTCAACAAATTAAGTTATAATAAAAAATCTTCTATTTATATTTTTAGTATTTCTAAAATATTATCCTTTAATTCTTATCAAATATAGTCTTCATTACCCCCTGATCAATTAAAGTTGCAAAAACATTTTTAATAATAATCAAAATAATAGGACCAATAAGTAATCCCATTATGCCGATAAGTTTAAAACCTGTATACATAGCAATCAATGTAAAAATCGGATGAACACCTATATTTTTACTAACCAATCTGGGTTCTAAAAATTGCCTTACAACAGACATTATAATAAATAAAATCAGAATTGCTATTCCCAAATTCAAATCTCCGTTTAAAGCACAAATAATTGCCCAAGGAACCATAACTGTTCCTGAACCAAGAATAGGAAGTGCATCAACAAAAGCTATACCAATTGCAATTAGCAATGGGAACTCTATTTTAAAACCTGCAAATTGTAAAATATACAATCCTATTATTGAAATAATAAAAGACACTAATATTAATGTCGCTTCAGCTTTTAAATAACTCCCTAAAGTTTTTATTAAATCCCTCATATGATTGCCTAATCTCATAACCCAAGTTCGTGGAAGATGATGTTCAATTTGGTCCAAAATATATATTTTATCAACACATATAAAATATAAAGCCATAACTGTTATCGCAAAATATATTGCAATAGTAGGAATTGAAGTTACTGCCTGTATCAAATTATTTAAGAAATTTCTAACCCAATCAGATATAGTATTTATCATTCCCCCTGTTGAATTTTGCACTATCGTAGTCAATTCTTCTGGCAAATGAATTTTTTCCAAACTAAAATTATTTGTAAAATCTTTAAATAAATCATAAGCCTTGTCCATGTAAAAATTCAAATCATCTAATAAATTAGAAGCCTCAGAAAATAAAGTTATAATTCCCCAAGTTAAACTTCCTAAAATTATTAAAGATACTATTATAAAAATTATAATAGAACTAAATCGCCTACTTAATTTAAATTTTTTCATAATAAAGCGAATTGCTGGTTCCATTATTAGTGAAATTATAAAAGCTATTAAAAAAGGCATAAAAAACACAGATAGCTTAAATGCCAAATATAACCCAAGCAATATAAAAACTACATATAAAATTCTTTTACCAACTCTTGTCCAATAAGAAACATCTAAAATCATATGTAAATCTCCCCTATTAGTATATGCAATAAAATTAAAATTATCCATTTAGGGACGTATCAAATTGACCAAAAAATGTCCAAAAGGGACAGACAGACCTGTCCCTTTTGTTTAAATTTTGTTCGATTTGCTACGTCCCTACTCTGCATTTTTAGCTTGTACATTGCAATCACATATATCACTTATAGTTTCGCAAACGTTTTGTTTTCCTAATAATTGATCATTTTGAGCTAAATCACCTATTGATAAAAATCCTATAACATTTCTATTTTCATCACAAACTGGTAATCTTCTGACTTGATTTTGAGCCATAGTTCTTTCTGCATCTTTTACATCATCATCTTTTTTACAAGTAAAGACATTAGTTGTCATTATGCTACTTACTGGTGTTTGATGAACATCTTTGTCGCACGCTATACTTCTTAAGATTATATCTCTATCTGTAACAATTCCACATAAGCAATTGTTATTATCACACACCGCAACTGATCCAACATGATTATTTGCCATGATTTTAGCGACTTCACATATACTTGTTTCAGGTTTTACACAAAAACTTTCATCACACATACATTCTTTTACTTTCATAAAAATTCCCACCTTTCAAAATTTGTTCAAAAATATTTTTTGTAAAATCGCAAAAAATATACAAACTTGTTTTTGAAAAAGTGGAAATTTTTACAAATTTTTAAATTCAAATTTCGTTTTTAACTCTGTGTTAGTTTAAAGAATATATAATTTTTCAAATCGATTTTTAAATATAATCTTCATATATTCTTGGTCTCATTGGGGGTCTTCCATTACCTGGAAAAGGTGGCCTTGGTCTTGGTGGTGGCATTGGTGGTCTATGCTTATTTCTTAATAACTCTCTTAAAATCAAAATTTTTATTAAATCTCTAATTCCTGGATTTCTGCTTTCTCTACTTTCTTTTAGTGGTGCAGTATTTTCTATTTTACTTGTACTATTTCTATTATTTTGATTAATTTCTTTAGATTCATTCCTGTTTTCTTGATTTGTTTCTTCTCCAACTTCTATTGCAGAATATATTTCATCAACCATATTTTCTAATATTTCTCTGTTTACGTTTCCTCTATTATTGTTGCAAACTTTCTTAACCATAGGATAAACAATTTTATATATTTCTGGATAATATTGTTCTAATTCATCATTTTGTCTATATGTGTTGTTATAATCATTTTGATATGTTGTATTTGTCATATTATTCATGTTATATGATGTATACGGCGTTTCTCTGTCTATTTCATTGTTATACCCTAAAATACTTCTTATGTATTCTTCATAATCTTGATTATACATAATTTAACCTCCTTACTTTTAATATATTATGATAAAAATAAGGAGGTCGTGAATAATTTCAATTAATCAAATTTTCGTCACTTCATTTTAAGATATACTTTAATTACAAATTGTTTACCATTTTTTTAAACTGACGTCCCCTATCTGCAAAATCTTTAAACTGATCAAAACTAGCACTAGCTGGAGAAAATAAAACTATTTGACCAGATTTAGATAATTTTTTTGCTAGAGTTACACTATCCTGTAAATTATTACATAAATGTATATCTAAATTTTTATTTTCTTTATCCAATTCTTTCTTTACTGCTTCAAAAATCTTTCCAGAAGTTTGACCAAATAGAATCAAAGTTTTAACTTTATCTATTATTGGTTTAGCAATTGGAGTATAATCTAAATTTTTATCATATCCTCCAGCTATTAAAACAATATCTTCGTGAAAAGCATTTAATCCTGAAATTGTCCTAGTTGGGCTAGAACTTGCAGAATCATTATACCATTTTACATTATCTAATTCTCTTACAAATTCTATTCTATGTTCGACTGGTTTAAATGTTTTAATGGCTCTTACAGCTGTATCTAAATTTACTAGACTTTCTGTTGCAGCAATTGCTGTAGCTATATTTTGATAATTATGATTTCCTCTTAAGATTATTTCATCTGTATTTAATATATGCAATCTTACGCCATCTTCACATTTTTTTATAATATTTCCATCTACAATATATCCATTTGAAAGCTTTTCTTTGCTACTGAAAAATACTACTTTTCCTTTTGCTTCTTTTGCACAATTTCGAGTGATTTCATTATCATAATTTAATATTAATGTATCATTTGTTGATTGATATTTAAATATATTTTTCTTTGATTCAATATATTCTTCATAATCTTTATGTATATTTAAATGATTTGGAGTAATATTAGTAATAACAGAGATATTAGGACTTACTTCCATTCCCATTAGTTGAAAACTACTTAGTTCTAATACTAATATGTCATTTGGTTCTATTTCAGGCAATTTTGTAAATAATGGTGTTCCTATATTTCCCCCAAGATGTGTTTTATATCCACCTTCTTTTAAAATTGCATTTATTAGACTTGTTGTAGTAGTTTTTCCGTCACTTCCAGTTACTCCTACAATTTTACAAGGACACATTTTCATTAAAAGTTCTACTTCTGTTGTAACTATTGCTCCTCTATTGCTTTCTTCCAATAAATATTGATTTGTTGGTAAAACACTTGGTGACCTAAATATTAAATTGAAATTTTTCAAATTTTCAAATGAATTTTCTCCGAAAAAAATAGTTAAAGTTATAATTATCTATTTTATTTAGTATTTCATTTGAAATTTTATCTTTTTCTTTATTATCAAAAATTGTAACTTTTGCTTCTTTTTCATATAAATAATCAATTAATGGAAGATTGCTTACTCCTAATCCTATTATTGCTACTTTTTTTCCCTTTATGTATTTGTTAAATTCTTCTAATTTAGTATTAAAAAAACTCATATTGTACCTCCTTTAGAAATGTAATAATTTATTACATTTCTTTATTATCTTATTTTATGAACTTTTTCTTTTTTTGCTATTATATATCAAATGATATAATCTATCAAGTTTTGAAAAAATTTTGAATATTTTTTCTGTTTTTAGGTAAAATAATTTTAAATATCTGAATTGGAGGTGCTTTAATATGGCAAAGAAAAATAAGGAAAAGAAAAATAATAACAACAATAATAATCAAAACAATGATAATTCTTCTAAATAGTTGAAAAAAATAATAAAGCCTAAGCATTTTATAATATAAATTGTTTAGGCTTTTAGTTATTGTAGTCTAGCACAATTAAAACTTAAATAGTGCGAGGATATAATAATTTATTAATTTTGTAGGGACTTGTGGGGACCGTTCAACAATTCTCAAAAGTTTGAAAAACTTTTGTTAGAATTGTTAGAATGGGTTTTTTTCAAGTGCTGGACTATAACAATTTCATATATTATATTTTTCTCTTTTAGCATATTTGGTATGTAAAAGTTTTTCTGCTCTATAACCACCTGGTTTTTCAAGATATTCTTCGTAAATTTTTTTCAATATTGGATTTTCATGAGATTTTCTTATTGTGCTTTTCTCATCTATTGAATATAGACTATCCGCTCTTAATTTCCTTACATCTACTTCTGATCTTATCTTAGAATTTTTTATAGGTTGACCTCCTCCCATTATGCATCCACCTAGGCAGGCCATTATTTCTACAAATTGATAATTAGATTTTCCAGATTTTATTTCTTCCATTATTTTTCGTGCATTTGATAAACCGCTTGCTGCTACAACACTTATAGGCTGGCCAGCAATATTTATTGTAGCCCTTTTAATACCTTCTCCTCCTCTTACTTGTTCAAAATTTATTTTAGGTAAATCCTTTCCTGTTAAGATGTCCTGCGCTGTCCTTAAAGCTGCTTCCATAACTCCACCAGTTGTTCCAAAAATAGCTCCAGCACCAGTTGCCTCTCCCATAGGACTATCAAATGTACCATCTTCTAACTTTTCAAAATCAATATTTGCCTGTTTAATCATTCTTGCTAATTCTCTAGTAGTAATTACATTATCTACATCATATAATCCATTTTCTTTCATTTCTGGTCTTTGTCTTTCGAACTTTTTAGCAATACATGGCATTACTGAAACAACATATATTTTTTCTGGATCTATATTTTCTTTTTTAGCATAATATGTTTTTAATATTGCCCCAAACATTTGATGTGGAGATTTACAGCTAGATAGATGAGATAACAATTCAGGATATTCCATTTCTATAAATTTAACCCATGCAGGACAACATGATGTAAGCATTGGTAAATTATCATGATTTTTGAATCTTTCTACAAATTCATTTGCCTCTTCCATTATAGTAAAGTCAGCACCTGTATTTGTATCAAATACCTTATAAAATCCTAGTCTCTTTAATGCTGTTATCATTTTCCCTACTACATTTGTTCCTATTGGCATTCCAAACTCTTCTCCAAGTGCAACTCTTGTTGCTGGTGCAGTTTGGACTAATACAACCGTTTCTGGATCTTTCAATTTAACCCAAACATCATTAATTGTTTCTTTTTCATGTAATGCTCCAGTAGGACAAGATTCTATACATTGACCACAAAAAGTACAATCAACATCATTTAAACTATGGTCTCCAACTGTTGATATACAAGACTCAAAACCACGATTGACACAGTCTATCGCTCCTATTTCTTGTACATTTTTACATGTTGCAACACATCTTCTACATAAAATACATTTATTAAAATCTCTTACTATTGATGGTGATGAATCATCAATCTTATGTTTGTTCATTTCCCCAGGAAATTCTATATCTAATACGTTAAATTTAGTTGCTAATGCCTGTAACTCACAATTTCCTGAACGAGTACATGTTAAACAGTCTTTTGCATGATTTGATATTATTAAATCTAATATCACATGCCTTGCTTCTAATACATTTGGAGTATGTGTATGTACTACCATTCCTTCTTCTACCTGTTGTATACAAGAAGTTGCAAAGCCTTTTCTCCCTTCAACTTCTACTATACACATTCTACAATCTCCAACTTCATTTATTTCTTTTAAAAAACAAAGTGTTGGAATATCTATTCCTGCTTGTTTTGCAGCATTTAATATTGTTGTTCCTTCTGGCACAGTTATTTTTTGACCATCTATTGTTAAATTAATCATATTTTTCTTTCCTTTCTTAAGGTTTTTTTAAGATCCGTCCCCAAAATCCCTATATATAGGGATTTTGAGATACGTCCCTAATTCCCTATTGCGTGGAATGGGCATGTCATTATACATGTACCACATTTTATGCATTTGTCTTGATTTATAACTCTTTTTTCTCTGCCTTCTCCTTCTATTGCATCTACTGGACAATGTTTTTGGCAAAGTCCGCATCCTTTGCATTTTTCTTCATCAATAGTTATTTGTGATAATGATTTACATTCTAATGATTTACATTCTTTTTGGATTGCATGTTGTCTAAATTCTTCTCTAAAATATTTTAATGTACTTATAACTGGGTTTGGCGCACTCTGTCCTAAACCACATATGCTTGATTTCTGTATGTTTGCTGCAAGTTTTTCTAATTTGTATATGTCATATTCTTCTCCTTCTCCTGAACATAACTTTTCTAATATTTCTAACATTCTTTTTGTTCCTATTCTACAAGGAGTACATTTACCACAGCTTTCACTTACAGTAAATTGTAAATAGAATTTTGCTAAACTTACCATACATTTTGTGTCATCCATTACGATTAAGCCACCTGAGCCCATCATTGAGCCTATTTGTTTTAATGATTCATAATCTATTGGTGTGTCTAAATGTTCTTTTGGTATACATCCACCTGAAGGTCCACCTGTTTGTGCTGCTTTAAAATCTCTACCATTTGGAATTCCTCCACCTATGTCATATACTATCTCTCTTAAAGTTGTTCCCATCGGAACTTCTACTAATCCTATATTATTTACGTTTCCTCCTAATGCAAATACTTTTGTTCCCTTAGAATTTTCTGTACCTATAGAAGAAAACCAATCCGAACCTTTTAAAATTATTTGTGCTATATTTGCATATGTTTCAACATTATTTATTAGTGTTGGTTTTCCCCATAATCCTGCTGTTGCTGGATATGGCGGTTTTACTCTTGGTTGACCTCTTTTTCCTTCAATTGATTCTAATAATGCTGTTTCTTCTCCACAGACAAATGCTCCTGCACCTAATCTAATTTCTATATCAAAATTGAATCCTGTTCCAAATATATTTTTTCCTAATATTCCGTAATTTCTTGCTTGTTCTATTGCTATTTTTAACCTATGTACAGCAATTGGATATTCTGCTCTTACATATATAAATCCTCTGTCTGCACCAATTGCATATCCTGCTATTTCCATTGCCTCTAATACTGCATGTGGGTCTCCTTCTAATATGCTTCTATCCATAAAAGCTCCTGGATCTCCCTCATCAGCATTACAAACAACATATTTTTGTTTTCCTTCTGAAGCCTTTGTAAGTTCCCATTTCTTACCTGTTGGGAATCCTGCTCCTCCTCTACCACGAAGTCCGGATTTTTTAATTATATCTATAACTTCATCTTGAGTATATTCTCTTAAAACTCTTTCTAGAGCTTCATATCCATTAAATGCGATGTATTCGTCAATGTCTTCGGGATTTATTACTCCACAATTTTTTAATGCAATTCTTTTTTGTTTTTTATAAAAATTAAGTTCATCTAGACTATTTACTATTTTTCCATCTATATCTTTGCAAAGTAATCTTTCAACTCTTTTCCCTTCAACAATATGTGTTTGAATAATTTCTTCACAATCTTCAGGTGTGACCATAGCATAAAATGCATCTTCCGGCCTTATAATAACAATTGGACCTTTAGCACAAAGCCCAAAACATCCTGTCATAATAACTCTAACATTATCTATATTCTTTTCCTTTAAAATTCTTCTAAAATTCTCTAAAATTTGAGGTGATTTTGATGATGTACACCCAGTACCATGACACACCAAAATGTGTTTTTCTCTACAATCAGCATTTGTATTTACTCTTAAATCTAATTCTTTTCTTTTTTCTTCTCTTATTTTATGAAGTTCTTGCAATGATTTCATAACTTTACTCCTTTCTTTTTGGGGACGTAGCAAATTGGTCAAATTTTGTCCAAAAGGGACAGACCTATTTCATTTCTTTGCTTTCTTTAGCCACTAATTCATCTAGCACTTGATCCAATTTTTGTACTGTTGCTTTTCCATATACTTCTCCGTTTACAGTAAATACTGGTGCTAATCCACAAGCTCCAACACATCTTGTTTCATCAATTGAAAATAATCCATCTTTTGTTGTTTCTCCTGATTCTATTTTTAATCTATCTTTTAATCTATCCATTATTTTTTGAGACCCTTTTACAAAACATGCTGTTCCTAAACATACTGATATTGCATATTTTCCTTTTGGTTTTAATGTAAAACGAGAATAAAAAGTGATTACTCCATATATTTCTGCCATTGGAATTTTTAAAAATTCTGATACTTCTTTTTGTGCTTCTAATGGTATGTATCCAAATTTTTCTTGTATCTCTTCTAATATTGGTATTAAGTTATCTTTTTCTTCTTTATATGTTTTTTCTATTTCTTGCATAAATTCATGAACTTTATTACAATTACATTTTATTTTTTCTTGCTCTGCCATTTTTACCACATTCCTTTTTTAAAATTTAGATTTTTAAAGGAGTAAATCTATAAACCTAACTTATTCTAAATAATTTTCGTTATATGTTTCTTCTATAGTTAATAATCCTTGTTCAATACTAACAGGAAAATATTTTGGTCCAATAATACAACTATAATTTTGATTGTTTTTATCTTTAAAAGTAATTAAATAATCTTCATGATATTTACTCCACTCTATATTAACATATTCTAATTGCATTTCAGGATAATTGTTTTGCATATAGTTAGTAGCATAAATTTTAGCTATTTGAGTTGGAATAATTCCACTAAACCATAATACTATAAGCAGTAAAATTACAACTATTGCAGATATAATAATCTTTTTCCTTTTCATTATAATCTCCTAAAAAAATATATTCTTAATATTTTAGATTATATCAAAAGCATATATTTTTATCTAGTGTTATTGACAAAAAAATCGAAAAATGTCAAAATTATTTTGGTGATATAATTGATAGAAAAAATTGAATCATATTTTAATACTATACCTGCATTTTTACATAGTATTACAGGCATTGATATAAATATTTTAGAAACTTCAACTAATATTGTTTTTCATGGATTAATATACTTTTTCTTTATAGCAATATTATTACGAATTATAGCCTTTTGGAAAATTTTCTTAAAATGCGGTGAAAAAGGTTGGAAAGCTATTATTCCGATATATAATTTGATAATATTTTATAAAATATCAGGACTCTCTCCTTGGTTTATTTTGATATTTTTAATTTATCCAATATCTTTTAATGTGGCTTTTATTGTTCAATTCTTATTTTCAACATATTTGTATACTATGCTTGCTAGAAAATTTGACAAAGGTGTTGGATTCACAATTGGTTTGATTTTATTACCTTCAATATTTTTATTAATACTTGCTTTTGGTAAATCAAAATATGAATTTAATAAGTTAGATTTAAAAAATTGATATGAATTTTAAATTGCAACATTTTAATACTTTTTAATATTAGAATAGCGCGAGGATATAATAATTTATTAATTTTGTAGGGACTTGTGGGGACCGTTCAACAATTCTCAAAAGTTTGAAAAACTTTTGTTAGAATTGTTAGAATGGGTTGTTAGAATGGGGAGACGGAAAAATTAATAAATTATTATATCCGGGAGCGTTCTGTATTTTTATAGTATTAAAATGTTGCAATTTTCAATTTTCAAGATATTTTGCCAAAAATTTTCCAGTATAACTTCTTTCATTTTTACAAATTTGTTCAGGAGTTCCAACTGCAATTACTTCTCCTCCTGCATCTCCGCCTTCTGGTCCTAAGTCTATAATATAATCGCAAGTTTTTATTAGATCCAAATTGTGTTCTATTACAACAATACTATTCCCAGAGTCTACTAATCTTTGTAATATACCTATCAATTTATGAACATCTGCAATGTGTAATCCTGTTGTTGGTTCATCTAAGATGTATAATGTCTTTCCTGTTGCTCTTTTTGATAATTCAGTTGCAAGTTTAACTCTTTGTGCTTCTCCTCCAGATAATGTTGTAGAAGGTTGTCCAAGTTTAATATAGCCAAGACCTACATCATATAAAGTTTGAATTTTTTGCTTTATTTTTGGTATTTTATCAAAAAATTCTAATGCTTCTTCGACTGTCATATCTAATACATCTGCAATATTTTTTCCTTTATATTTTACTTCTAGAGTTTCATGATTATATCTTTTTCCTTTACAAACTTCGCAAGGTACATATACATCTGGTAAGAAATGCATTTCTATTTTATGAACTCCATCTCCATTACAGCTTTCACATCTTCCACCAGGAACGTTAAAACTAAATCTACCTTTTTGATATCCACGCATTTTTGCTTCATTTGTACCTGCAAATATATCTCTTATTAAATCAAATACTCCTGTATAAGTTGCTGGGTTTGACCTTGGTGTTCTTCCTATTGGAGATTGATCAATATTTATTATTTTATCTATTTGATCTAAACCTTTTACACCTTTGCATTTACCTGGTTTCTCATTTGAACCATTTAATTCTTTTGCTATTGTTTTATACAACACTTCATTTACCAAAGTAGATTTTCCTGAACCTGATACTCCTGTAACACATGTAAATACGCCAAGTGGAAATTTAACACTTATATTTTTTAAATTATTTTCTGTTGCTCCTTGTACCTCTATTACTTTATTTTTTAACGCTTTTCTTCTCTTTTTCGGTACTTCTATTTTCTTTCTTCCACTTAAATATTGTCCAGTTATTGAATCTTTTACCTGTTTAACCTCTTCAGCAGTTCCCTGCGCCATCACATAACCACCATGTGCACCTGCTCCTGGCCCTATATCTATAATTTGATCTGCTGCATACATTGTATCTTCATCATGTTCTACAACTATTAGAGTATTTCCTAAATCTCTTAATTTCTTAAGTGTAGCAAGAAGCCTATCATTATCTCTCTGATGAAGTCCTATACTTGGTTCGTCTAATATATATAATACTCCTGTTAAACCTGAACCAATTTGAGTTGCTAAACGAATTCTTTGTGCTTCTCCTCCTGATAATGTTCCTGCACTTCTTGATAATGTTAAATATTCTAAACCAACATCTATTAAAAATTGAAGTCTTTTATCTATTTCTTTTAAAATCATATCTGCAATCATTGCTTCTGTTTTTGTTAACTCTAAATTATTTAAATATGATTTTATTTGAATAATTGACATATCTGTTAATTCATTAATGTTTTTATCTCCAATTTTTATTGACAAGATTTCTTTTCTTAATCTTGCACCTTTACATGTAGGACATTCTGATTCACTCATATACATTTCATAAAAATCTCTCATTCCTTGAGATTTTGTTTCACTATGTCTTCTTTCTAAAGTTGGTAAAACTCCTTCAAATGGTGCTGTAAATTTTCTCACTCCGGCTGATGATTCATATTCAAAATCTATTTTTTCATCTCCTGTACCATATAGGATTTTTTCCATAAATTCTTTAGGCAATTTTTTAATAGGTTTTGATATATCTACTCCATAATGTCTTCCTATACTTTCAAAATACATTTTTGCCATAGTATCGGCTCTTTTCATTACACTAGAGCCAAATGCTTTTACTCCATCATATAAAGTTTTATTTTTATCTGGTATTATTAAGTCTTCATCCATTTTCATTAAATATCCTATACCCATACAAGTTGGACATGCTCCAAATGGGTTATTGAATGAGAACATTCTCGGTGTTAATTCTGGAAAACTGAATCCGCAATCTGGGCAAGCATAATTTGAACTATACAATACTTCATCTTTTCCTACAACATCTATTAAAACTAGGTTTTCTGCATTTTTAAGAGCTGTTTCAACTGATTCTGTTAATCTACTTCTTATATCTGGTTTTATTATTAATCTATCTACCACTAGTTCAATATTATGCTTTTTCTTTCTGTCTAAGTTTATATCATCTGATAATTCATAAATTTCTCCATCTATTCTGACTCTTACAAATCCCTCTTTTTGGAATCCTTCTAATAATTTTGTATATTCTCCTTTTCTCCCTCTTACTACTGGTGCTAATACTTGTATTCTAGTTCCTTCTTCTAGGCTTAATATATTATCTATTATTTGGTCTATTGATTGTTTTTCTATTTTTTTACCACAATTTGGACAATACGGAATACCTATTCTGGCATATAAAAGTCTGATATAGTCGTATATTTCTGTGACTGTTCCTACTGTTGAACGAGGATTTTTTGACGTAGTTTTTTGATCTATTGATATTGCTGGTGATAATCCTTCAATTGATTCTACAACAGGTTTTTCCATTAATCCTAAGAATTGCCTTGCATATGATGACAGACTTTCTACATATCTTCTTTGTCCTTCTGCATATAATGTATCAAATGCCAGTGAAGATTTTCCCGAACCTGAAAGCCCTGTTATTACTACTAATTTGTCTCTTGGTATTTCTAGACTTATATTTTTTAAATTATGCTCTTTTGCTCCTTTTATTACTATTTTGTCATTCATAATATCCCTCCAATGATGATATTATACTATATTATTTTTTTAAAAACAAGAGTTTGCTTAAAAATTATTGATTATTCTGCCAGGTATTCCAACAACAGTTCTATCATCTGAAATATTTTTTAATACAACTGCATTTGCACCTATTTTTACATTATTTCCAATTTTTATAGGTCCCAAAATTTTAGCCCCTGCTCCAACCATAACATTATTACCTAAGTCTGGATGCCTTTTATCTTTATCTTTTCCAGTTCCGCCTAATGTCGCACCATGATATATTGTACAATCATCACCAATCGTAGCTGTCTCCCCTATTACTATACCCATACCGTGATCAATAAATAATCTTCTACCGATTTTAGCTCCTGGATGTATTTCTATTCCAGTAAAAAATCTTCCTAATTGTGATATAAGTCTTGCAATAAAAAATAATTTATGCACATACATGAAATGTGCTACTCTATAAAACACTAAAATATGAAATCCAGGATATAATATTATTACTTCTAATACATTTCTAGAAGCAGGATCTTTACTTAATATATTTTTTGCATCAGCATATAAATCTCTTAGTACATGCATAAACATCACCTTATATATAATATGATTTTAAAAAAATTCGTTTACTTTTTTTACCAATTACAAGTTTCGACAAATTTTTCACCAAAACTTTGCTATATTGTTTTTGCTGTACTTTTCATTTTTGTTTACTACATTTTTTACTAAAGAAAGTGAGGCTGGTTAATATGTTTCCTTTACATTATTTGTATAGTAAGGTTTGTGAAGCCAAGCAAGACATCATTTCTTTGATTTTATCTAAAGAAGGAATTGATTTTCTTAAATCTAATAATATTCCTTTTGATGAAAAAGAATGTGATGATGGTGTTACAAGAATTTTCTTGAGTTCTAATCTTCTAAAATCAAGATTTTGTTATACATAATTATGGTTTGAAGATTATGTTCTTTTGGAAAAAGTAAGTTTCAGTAGCTCGTAGTTATTTTTAAAATGTGGTAAACAAAAAGGCCTTGCTCTGTTGCAAGGCTATTTTTTAATCTAACAATTTTTCCAATTCTTTTATTTTATCTCTTATTTCTGCTGCCTTTTCAAATTCCATGTCAGCTGCATATTTTAACATTTCGTCTGTTAATTTAGAAATTGTATCTTTAATATCCTCTTTACTTTCCATTTTATATGCTACTTCAATATCTTCTTGTTTTGTAATACTTATAGTATCTCTAATAGATTTATTGATTGTTTTTGGTGTTATATGATGTTTTATATTATATTCTTCTTGTATTTTTCTTCTACGATTTGTTTCAGAAACAGCCTTTTCAATAGAATCTGTTAATTCGTCAGCATACATGATAACTGTACCATCTGTATTTCTAGCTGCTCTACCTATTGTTTGTATCAAAGACCTTTCTGAACGCAAAAATCCTTCTTTATCTGCATCTAATATTGCAACTAAGGAAACTTCTGGAATGTCTAATCCTTCTCTTAATAGATTTATTCCAACTAAAACATCAAATTCTCCTAATCTCAATTCTCTAATAATTTTCATTCTTTCTAATGCTTTTATATCTGAATGCATATAATTTACTTTGATATCTAGACTTTTTAGATATGATGTTAAATCTTCAGCCATTTTTTTAGTTAGGGTTGTTACTAATACTCTCTCATTTTTTTCTACTCTTAATCTTATTTGTTCTATTAGGTTATCTATCTGGTTAGTTACTGGTCTAATTTCTATTTTAGGGTCTAATAGTCCAGTAGGTCTTATAATTTGTTCTACAACATTATCTTTGCTATGTTCTTTTTCATATTCTGCTGGGGTTGCACTAACAAATATTGCCTGATTTATTTTCTTTTCAAATTCTTCAAACTTCAAAGGTCTATTATCATATGCTGATGGTAATCTAAAACCATATTTTACTAATGAATCTTTTCTCGCTTTATCTCCATTATACATAGCTCTTACTTGTGGTATAGTTGCATGTGATTCATCTATTAATAGTAAGAAATCTTTTGGCATATAATCAAATAATGTGAATGGTGCTGAACCAGGAGCTCTGCCACTGATGTGTCTTGAATAATTCTCAATTCCTTGGCAAAATCCTGTTTCTTTCATCATTTCTATGTCAAAATTTGTTCTTTCTTCGATTCTTTGAGCTTCTATTAATTTTCCTTGGTCTTTAAAATATTTAATTCTTTCTTGCAATTCTTCTTCAATGGTTTGAATTGCTCTATCCATTTTATCTTTTGTTGTTACATAGTGTGAATTTGGAAATATCATTACATGTGTTCTTTCTGCTATAGCTTTTCCTGTTAATGGGTTTATTTCTTGAACTTTTTCTATTTCATCTCCCCAAAATTCTACTCTTATTGCAGATTCATTTTGATCAGATGGATATATTTCTACAATATCTCCTTTTGCTCTAAAAGTTCCTCTTTTAAAGTCTATTTCATTTCTTGTATATTGCATATTAATTAGTTTTTTAAGTACTTTTTCTCTTGATTTTTTCATTCCTGATCTTAATGATACTATCATGTTTTCATAGTCTATTGGGTCTCCTAATCCATATATACAAGATACTGACGCAACTATAATTACATCTCTTGTTTCAAAAAGTGCGGCTGTTGCTGAATGTCTTAATTTATCTATTTCGTCATTTATTGATGCGTCTTTTTCTATATAAGTATCTGATTGTGGAATATAACTTTCTGGTTGATAATAGTCATAGTATGACACAAAGTACTCAACATTATTTTCTGGAAAAAATTCTTTGAATTCACTATATAATTGTCCCGCTAGTGTTTTATTATGTGCTAATACTAATGTTGGTTTTTGTACATTTTGAATTACATTTGCCATTGTGAATGTTTTTCCAGAACCTGTTACTCCTAACAAAGTTTGATATTTTTTCCCTTCTTTTATTCCATTACTTAAATATTCTATTGCTTTTGGTTGGTCTCCTGTTGGTTTATATTCTGAATGTAATTTAAACATCTTACAGTCATCCTTTACTTTAATTTTTAATATCTTCGCCTAAGATTCTTAAATATTCTTTCTCTGCTTTTGTTAGATGATTTTACTTATACTTATTCTACATCCTTTTTCCAAAGACCATGTTTGTTACAATATGCATATAAGCAAGAACCTTTGATATAAGGAAAACGACATTCTGCATTTTGTTCAGGATATAGACTAACAAAATACTCTTTATTATCAGCTACAAGAGCTATCCATTCTATATAATGTTCTTTTTCCATTACGTGATTTACCTTAACAAAAATCTCATCTTCTACTTTTTCATAAGTTGGAACATGTTTTTCAACTGCTGCATCAACTGAATTTGGAACTAGTTTTTCCATTGGCTCCCCACAACAAACAATTCCGCATCCTTCACAATTACAATCTTCAATTACTTTTACTATTGCTCCACATGATTTACATTTTTTAATTACTAATTCATTTTTCATAATTTAAAACCTCCTATTCGTTATTTAAAAAATTCATTACTAAATCTATAATTACTTCCTTTTCTTTTGGATTAGATTCAGCTATTAATAATGTTAATGCAGTTAGTGTATTATTGTCAATAGTTTGCTCGCCATTTTTATATAGAATACCATAAAAATTTAAGAAATATATAAATAATGTTGCTGCTATTCTTTTATTTCCATCTGCAAAAACATGATTTTTAACTATTAAATATAAAAAGTTTGCTGCTTTTTCTTCTATACTTTTATATACATCTTGTCCTCCAAAACTTTGGTAAATATTACCGATTATAGATTCTAAACCTCTATTTCTTTCTACTGCAAATAATGAACTTTCTTCATTAAATCTAAGTTTATTAATTATATTTATACATTCACTATATTCTATTTTTCTTTCATCTATATTTCCTTTAACTTTCTTTAAAGTCCTGTGATCATAATCATCTAATAAGTCTAATGCTTTTGAATATTCACCAATTACTTTTAATATTTCTTTTGCATCATTATTTTCTAATCTATCATCTATGCGATTTGCAATATCTATTAATTTAATTGTTTTTTCCAGATATTCTAATCTTCTCTGATTTACAGCATATCCTTTTAACATATAATCTTTTAAAACTTTAGTAGCCCATTTTCTGAAAATAATACCTCTTTTACTATTTACTCTATATCCAATTGAAATTATCATATCTAAATTATAATATTGGACTTTATATTTCTTACCATCTTCTGCAGTATGCTCAAAAAATGAGCATACTGATTCTTCTTCTAATTCTCCGTCCTTATATATATTTTGAATATGTCTTGTTATTGTTCTTCTGTCTTTATCAAACAATTCTGCCATTTGCTTTTGTGTAAGCCACACTGTTTCATCTTTTAAATTTACTTCTAATTTTACTCCTTGATTTTCAAATAAGATAATTTCATTGTTTTTTTCTTCCATAAAATCACATCCTTTAAAAAATCAGTTTGCTACAAATATATATTTATTTATATATATGCAGCCCCTTACAAACTGTTGTTTGTATTATATATTACATTTGTGATTTTGTCAATACTAAAAAACAAAATAGACTAATTTTTTTAATAAAATATCGTCTATTTTGTTTCTTAGTATTTTGAAGAAAGTAAAATTATATTTTAAGCTGCTCCAGAACCTTAAACATCTGCTTCAGGATTTAATTCCATCTTTGCATAACTAGCTGTTAATTCAGGGTTTGGTATATAATATCTTTTGTTTTTATTAATTCCTGCGATTTCTTTCATTTCTTCGTCAGTTAATTCAAAATCAAATATATTTGTATTTTCTTTAATATGCTCTGGATTTTTACTTCCTGGAATAATTATATTTTCTTGTTGAATATGCCATCTTAAGATAATTTGTGCATTTGATTTTCCATATTTTTGTGCTAGCTTTGTAAATACATGTTCTTCTATTAAAGCTTTATCTCCATGTCCTAGTGGATACCAAGCTTGAATATGAATGTTTTCTTTATTAATTCTCTCTTTAAGTTCATTTTGTGGATAATATGGATGTGCCTCAACTTGAATTACTGTTGGTTTTATTTCACAAATACTAAGTATTTTTTCAAGTGGTTCTCCTTCAAAGTTAGATAATCCTATTGCTTTAACTTTTTCTTCTTTTACTGCTTTTTCCATAGCTTTGTATCCTGCTATATAATCTCCTGCTGGTTGATGTAAAAGTAGTAAATCTACATAATTTGTATCTAATCTTTCTAACATTTCGTCAACTGCTGTTTCCTTTGTGTATACTGTTGGCCATAATTTTGACTCTAAAAATATTTCTTCTCTTGGAATACCACTTTTTTTAATCCCTCTACCTACTGCTCTTTCATTCATATAAGCATTTGCAGTATCTATAAGTCTGTATCCGCATTTTAATGCATTATATACTGCTTCCTCCGCTTCTGCTGGTTTCATCATAAATGTTCCTAATCCTATTGCTGGCATTTCAATTCCATTGTTTAATTTTACTGTTTTCATAACTCTTTCTTCCTTTCTTTTTTGTTATTTATTATAATAATTATACCTAAAAAATATTTCAAAATTCATGAAATTTCGATTGCTTTAAATATTGTGTATAATTTATATTATAATCTTGTTTTGCCAAATACCCAATTCATAACATCTTCATCATAAGCAAAAAGTCCTAATCCTGCATGCTCATCTGTAACTCCTTGTGAAGTAAAATATGAATGGTCTTTTACATCTAAAACTAATATGTCATCTATTTGTTTGTCACTTAAGCCTTGTTGTTTATAGATTTCATATAGGTTGTTATAAGCATTTTTTGCCTTTTCAGATCCATAATAACTGTCGTTTTCACCAATTACCATATATAATGGTGTTCTTGCATTTGCTAAAACATTTAAATCTCCGTCCCATTGGCTACTTATAAATAATGCAGATGTAAATAGTTCTGGATTTTTTCCTAAAACTATTGATAACGTACGCCTTTCTTATTGTAAACTATTTGTCCATTCATCAATTTCAGAATCTGATGGATTAGATCTAAAACGATGTCCTTCTAACCAATTTCCACCATTTGCTTCTTCTGCTAATAATTCTCCACTTTGTCCTAAACCTGATGAAGATGATGTACAGAATGGAATAACTGTTTTTCCATTAAAATCATTTGCTTTTACAAATGTATCAACAGGCCATGCTGCAATTCCCCACCATATAGGATATCCTATTAATACTGTATCATAGCTGTCCCAATTTTCAACAGTTGCAGAAGTTAATTCTACGTTTCTTAAAGATTCATCTTCATATTCTCTTGTTACTCTTGAATTATCGTCATTCCAATTTAAATCTGCTGATGTGTATTCGTCTACTGGTGTTATCTCAAAGATGTCTGCATTTAAGTTTTCAGCTATTCTTTGTGCAACAGCTTCTGTATGATTTTGAGCTGAGAAGTAAACAATTAATGTTTTACCTGTTTCAGTATTTGTGTTTTCTTCTGGTGTTTCTGTTGTTTCTTGTGATTCTGTTTGGCTTGAATTTGTTTCATTAGCAGTAACATTTTCCCTACTGCTATTTGTTGTTTGATTTTGATTTTCTTGATTGTTATTATTTGTTGCAAAATATACAACACATCCTATAATAACTAATAATATTATTATAACAATTGCTATAATTGCTTTCTTATTCATTTTCATCTTCCTTTCTTATACTATAATTTTTCTATCCAATCGTCTATATCCTTTATAGATGTTAACATTTCATCTCTCTTTCCAGTTTCTGCTGAAAATACTAAATCAAGTTCTCCTTTGATATTTGAATTTGGTAATAGTTCTCTATAATCTTTAAAACAATGTCCGATCCATCCTGCATTTGAACTTGCAACTATTATATCTTTTCCAGATAAGTCATATTCTTTTAAGAATTTTTTCATTACAGGTGTACTTCATCATAATCACTTGAAAAAGGTACTTCTGGTTCAAGCTTCATCATGTGATCATTGTTTCTGTCCTCCTTTTGGTGTTTTTTGCCCTGTACCAAAAAACAGTAAAAACAGCATTTTATGTTTTTCTATTATTTCTGCTTCTAGTTAAAGTTGTCCATAATTTTAAATTTTCTTTTGGGATTATATTTTCCCCTTTACATGTTTCTGGCAAATTATCTTCTGTAAAAATTTCTGTATATGTGTTTCTGCATCTTGATGTTGCAAGACCTCCTGTTCTACTACACACCTTTCTTTCCACTATTCCTTCTGGTCTTTCAAATGTCGCATCTGGTAAGCCTTCATGTATGTCTGTCATAACTGCATCCCATATCTGTCCTGCTGGATTTCCACTATATACCACAGGCTCACTATTATCATATCCATACCATGTTGCTGCAGAATAATATGGTGTAAATCCACAAAGCCATCTGTCATATACATTATCTGTTGTTCCTGTTTTTGCTGCTACATCTATACCTGGAATTCTACAGTATGTTGCTGTTCCTCCTGAATTTACTGGTTCTTGTATTATTGTTTTTGCAATATATGCATTTTGCTTTGAGAAAACTTGTCTTGTTTCTTGGTTTGGTGTCAATACTACATTTCCATCAGAGTCTGTTACTTGTGTATAAAATGTTGGCTCTATGTATACTCCGTCATTTGCAATTGTTCCATAT
The DNA here is from genome assembly GCA_904384205.1 of uncultured Clostridia bacterium. GTDB lineage: Bacteria > Bacillota > Clostridia > TANB77 > CAG-508 > CAG-269. The sequence goes on from CAJFJY010000018.1 coordinate 38,411, forward strand.
GCTGCCGCCATCTCCAATGGGCTTACACCACTTGTCATTCCTCCCAATGCTAGACTAAGTACGTTATCTGTGTTTGGGGCAAGAGATGTTATTCCCATATTCATTAGATATTCTAGAGATTTTTCTGGAGTTAATTCTGTCATTATTTTTACTGCTGGTATATTTTGTGAAGTTCTAATAAAGCTTCTAATGCTATATATGCTTTGGGTAAATAATCTGCCATTTCATCTAATGATATAATTTTTCTTTTTTCGTCTCCACTTAAATCTGCAAGTATATTTCCATCTTTATCTACAACCACTGAATTTGATACTTTAATACTTAAGTCTTCTTTGCTTATATCTATATTATTTCCAAACCAACCCAAAAGTAAACCTGCAAATAACCACATACCTGATATTGCTAATAACATGAGTAAAATAATCATTATTAATATAAATTTTAAGAATAGATGTCTTTTTGTTTTTTTCTTCTTTTTTCTTTTTTTATTTTCATTTACTACAATTAAAGATGTTTCTTCCTTATTTTGTTTTTGATTATTCTTACTTTTTTCTACTTTTATATCTTTATTATCTATATTATTTTGCTCTATTACATTGATATTATCTTTGTTTTTACTTTTATTGCTTTTTTTCATATATTGACCTCCTTTTGCATCCCCATAATTATTTAACAGTAATTATATCATAAGGTCAATGGTTTTAGTGGTCAATTTTTGATAATTATATAGTACGGTAGTAACTACCGGTCAATACTTTTTTCGAATTTTTTTAAATTTATTATTAGGTATGTTTTTTACTATCTATGTTCACTTTTTCAATTTTTATCACTCTCCTTTCTTTGATATATAATTTTAATTTAATTTATTATTCAATCCATTTTCTTAATTTTTCTTCATCAATTATTGCTCCATGTATATCTATGCCTTTTTCTACTTTGATATTTGGACATAATCTTTTTATATCTTCTTCACTTTTTCCTAATCCACTTCCTTCATGTGAACAAAATGATTTTATAGTTTTGTTTATTTCCTATGTCCAAGTTTTTTATCCCTCCATTTACATAGTTATTTCCTGCTCTTGAATAATAGATAACAATACTTTTCATATGTATTCCTCCTTTGCTATTCTACTGAATTATAGCATCAAAAATATTGACAAGGAAGAATAAAAAAGTTACAATAGTATAAACTAAAAGTTTAAGCAAAGGTGGTGCCTTATGTATAATAAATATTTGGAAATTTTTATTGAAGTTGCAGATACTGGTAGTTTTTCTAAAGCTGCGGAAAAGCTCTATATTTCTTCTACTGCTATTATGAAACAAATGAATTTGATGGAACAAGAACTTGGCTTATCTTTGTTAATTAGAACAAATCACGGTGTTTCTCTTACAGAAGCGGGAAAAGAAATTTATAAAGATGCTAAAATGATTATTGATTATACAAATAGATCTATTAAAAAGGCTAAGAAATTGCAAAATAAAAACACTCATTTTGTAACAATTGGTACTTCTTTGATATGCCCTTGTAAGCCTTTGTTAGATATTTGGTATCAAATTAATGATAGATACCCTGATTTTAAGATAAAAATTCTTCCTTTTGAAGAAAATCATACAAATATTTTAAATACATTAAATAGTAATGGTACTCCTTTAGATTTTATCGTTTCTCCTTGTGATTCACTTGAATGGCTTAAAAATTTTGATTTTTTGAAATTGGGAGATTATAAATTTTGTATTGCTGTACCTATTTCACATCCTTTGGCTAAGAAAGATTCTATTTCTTTTGAAGATTTATCTGGAGAGAAAGTTACAGCTATAACTACTGGAGATAGTAAACAAAATCAAGATATTTTAAATAAAATTAAAACAATTTGCAAAGATGTTGAAATATTTGATGCTCCTTTCTTTTATGATATAGATGTTTTCAATAGATGTGAAGAAAGTGGAAGTTTCCTTGTTACTTTGGAATGTTGGAAAGATGTACACCCTGCTTTTAAAACTATTCCTCTTTCTTCTGGTGAAACAATACCTTATGGAATTTTATATTCTAAAACTCCTACTGATGATGCTTCAAAATTTTTGAATATAATTAAAGAAGTTGTCAATAAATAATAAATAACAGACGATCTGTTATTTTTTCTATTCTGTAAATCTACTTTTAAATACTAAAATTGCTTTTGCTGTTCCTGTAATTGACATAGTAATTAGTTCATACCCATCTTGTAACATTTCATTTGCTTTTTCTTCTACCTTTTGTGCCATATCATTTGCTTTTGGTGAATACTCTATAACAATGGTTTTATACATTTTAACACCCCCTAACTTGTGAAACTTGTCTAATCAAATAATAATGGTATTTCCACAAATTATTTATCTTTTTTTTCGCTTTTTTGATATTTAACTATTGTAAATAATAATAACACAATTCCTATTATTTTTATACCAATTGATAAACCTAGTAAAATCCCAGAAGTAAACTCTGAAAAACTGCTATTATCACTATTTGAAAAATATGAGAATATCCAAAATAAAGCTTCTCCTATAATTATTAGTAATGCACTTTCTTTCAATTTTCTTAACATTTTTCACATCTCCTTTTATAATTTAACTGTTTTTATAAAAATTGTAATTTGTCTTTATTTTTGTATTTCATTAGTTATCTTATCTAAACTAGAAAAATCAATAAAATTAACCTTTTTGTTATAAGTTTCTATCATTGC
>CAJFJY010000019.1:0-22048 GCA_904384205.1 uncultured Clostridia bacterium
AAATGTTAAAATTAATTAAATTTTAATTTAATTAATTTTATACAGTTTCTGCGATGTTGGGACGAACGAGATAAATATGAATTAAACCTTTGAAAGTATAGCTTATTTTGAACTGTGAATTCTAACGCTAAAAATATAATAATAGAAGGAATGATAATATGATAACATTAAAGGATTTACTACCCAATAAAATAAAAGTATATGCGTTTGTTGGACCATCGGGAACCGGAAAAAGTTATAGAGCACAGATGGTAGCAAGTGAAAAAAATATTAATTATATAATAGATGACGGATTATTAATAAAAGATAATGAAGTAATCGCAGGAGAATCAGCAAAAAAAGCACCAACAAAGATAGAAACTGTAAAACATGCTTTATTCTACAATGAGGCAGAAAAGCAAGAGATAATAAAAGCATTAAAAAAATATAAACCTGAAAGTATATTAATACTTGGAACATCAGATGGAATGGTAAAAAAGATTGCAGAAAATTTAGGACTTCCAGAAATATCTGATACAACATATATAACAGATGTAGCAACAAAACAAGAAATGGAAACAGCAAGAAGAATAAGAGTAACAGAAGGAAAACATGTAATACCAGTTCCTACATTCCAAATAAAGAAAGATTTTTCTGGATATTTGTTAGATCCTTTGCAAATATTTAAATCAAAAGGAAAAGGACAAAAACCATATATTTCAGAAAAATCAATAATAAGACCAACATTTAGCTATATGGGGAATTTTACAATTTCTGATACAGTTTTTAGGCAAATACTAGAATATCTGGCATCTAAAACACCAGGAATATATAAAATATTAAGAAGTAGAGTAGAGAATTACGGAGAAGGTGTAAGACTATATATAGAAGTAACAGTAGTCTATGGATTTAATGTAGTAAAAGACATAAAAGACTTCAAAGAAAAAGCTAAAAAAGAAATAGAAAAATTAACAGCAATGAATGTAGTTGAATTAGAAGTTGTAGCTAAAAATATTTATGTACCAGAAAAGGAAAATTAGAAGAAAAGAGGAAAGATAATGTCATTTATAGTAGCAATAGATGGACCAGCAGGGTCTGGAAAAGGAACTGTAACAAAGTTAGTAGCCGAAAAGTTAAATTTTATCACTATAGATACAGGAGCGATGTATAGAAGTGCAGCATTAGAAGCTGTAAGAAAAAATATAGCACCAGATGATAATGAAGGTTTAAAGAAAATGATGGATAATATATCTATTGAATTAAAAAAAGTTGATAATGTCCAAAAAGTTTATTTAAATGGAGAAGATGTTACAAAAGAAATTAGAACACCATTAATAGATGAAAACTCTTCAAAATATTCAGCAATTCCATATATTAGAGAAAAAATAACACCAATACAAAGAAAAATGGGCGAAAATGGAAATGTTATAATGGAAGGTAGAGATATTGGCACAGTTGTATTTCCAGATGCTGATGTAAAAATATTTTTAGATGCATCTGATGAAGAAATAGCAAATAGAAGATACAAACAAGACTTAGAAAGAGGAATGAATGTTACATATGAGCAAGTTTTAGAAGATATTAAACGAAGAAATAAAAATGATTCTAATAGAGCAGTTGCTCCGCTAAAAAAAGCAGAAGATGCAATATATATAGATTCAACAAATTTAACAATTGATGAAGTTGTTGATAAAGTAATAGAAATAATAGAAAATAAAATGAAAGAAAAAAATATATAAACGACATGGAAGGAATGAAAAATCATGAAAGTAATAAAAGCAATTATAAAATGGATAGTAAGAGGAGCATTATACATTTGGTTTAAAATCTTCTATCAAGCAGAAATAAAAGGATTGGAAAATGTTCCAAAGGATGGACCACTTATTTTTTGTGGAAATCATAGAAGTTATTTAGATCCGCCACTAATGGTATGTACAGCTAAAAGAGATATGAAATTTTTAGCAAAAGAAGAGCTATATGAAAATAAATTTTTAAAGTTTTTAGGTTGGGCTTTTGAAGCAATACCTGTTAAAAGAGATGAAAAAGATGTATCAGCAATAAAGAAATCTTTAAAAGATTTAAAAGAAGGAAAATGTATAGCTTTATTCCCTGAAGGAACTAGAAATGGACTAGAAAAAGGAGAAAAAGTAAAAGATGGAGTAGCATTTTTTGCAGTTAGAAGCGGTGCAAAAGTTGTGCCTTGTGGAATAAAAGGGGGAACTAAAGAGCATCATAAAATTACAATTACATATGGAAAGCCTTTAGATTATAGTGAGTATAAAGGAAACAAAGATAAAGAAATATTAGATAAAATTGCTAATGAAATTATGGATAATATTATGGAATTGGCAAAATAAGAACTAAAATTGACAAATTTATTGTAAAGTAGTATAATATATAAGTATATTTAAAGAGAGATGGCGTTTTTCAAAAGTGAAAAGCGTCTTAAGTTATGTTGATATAGTCTAGAGATAAACAAATAAAAAATCAACAAAACGAAAATTAAATAAAAAGGGAGAGAGAAAAATGAACAACAAAAATATAAGAAACATAGCAATAATAGCACACGTAGACCATGGAAAAACAACACTAGTAGACGCAATGCTAAAACAAAGCCATGTATTTAGAGAAAATGAACAAGTACAAGAAAGAGTAATGGATTCAAACGATCTAGAAAAAGAAAGAGGAATAACAATCTTAGCAAAAAACACATCAGTAATGTATAATGGAATAAAAATCAACATAGTAGACACACCAGGTCATGCTGACTTTGGAGGAGAAGTAGAAAGAGTACTAAAAATGGTTGATGGTGTACTACTATTAGTTGATGCATTTGAAGGAGCAATGCCTCAAACAAGAGAAGTACTAAAAAAATCTTTAGCATTAGGCTTAAAGCCAATAGTTGTTATAAACAAAATAGATAGACCAGGAGCAAATCCAGAAAAAGTTGTTGATCAAGTAATAGAACTATTTATAGAATTAAATGCAACAGATGAACAGCTAGATTTCCCAGTTGTATATGCATCTGCTAAAAACGGAATAGCAAAAATGGATTTATCAGAAGATACTGATAATTTACATTGTCTATTTGAAACAATAATAAACACAATAGAACCACCAAAATGCGAATTAGAAGGACCAGCACAAATGCTAGTTTCAAATATAGATTATGATGATTATGTAGGAAGAATAGCAATAGGTAGAATAGAAAGAGGAACAGTAAAATTAAATATGCCTGTAAGTGTATGTGGAAAAGAAGACAAAATAACACAAGGAAGAATTGCTAAACTTTACACATATATGGGATTAAAGAAAGTTGAAGTAGAAGAAGTATCAGCAGGAGATATTATTGCTATTGCTGGAATATCAAATATCAACATAGGAGATACAATATGTGATTTAAATCATCCAGAAAAAATACCTTTTGTAGATATTGATGAACCAACTGTTTCTATGACATTTAGTGTAAATAACGGACCATTTGCTGGAAAAGAAGGACAATTTATTACATCAAGACATATAAGAGATAGACTATTTAAAGAATTAGATAGAAATGTATCATTAAGGGTAAAAGAAACAGACTCACCAGATTCTTTTGAAGTATCAGGAAGAGGAGAGTTGCATTTATCAGTATTAATAGAAACAATGAGAAGAGAAGGATTTGAATTACTAGTATCTCGCCCAAAAGTTATATTTAAAGAAATTGACGGAGTAAAATGTGAACCAATAGAAGATTTAGTAGTAAATGTTCCAGATGATTGTGTTGGAAATGTAATAGAAAAACTAGGAAGAAGAAAAGCAGAAATGGTTAATATGGAACCAGCAGAACAAGGACATACAAAAATAGAATTTAAAATTCCAGCAAGAGGGTTAATTGGATATAGAACAGAATTCTTAACAGATACTAAAGGTGAAGGAACAATGAACCATATATTCAATTCATATGAACCATACAAAGGAGATATTCAAGCACGTGTAAGAGGAACAATAGTAGCATTTGAACCAGGCAAATCTGTAACATATGGATTATACAATGCACAAGACAAAGGTGAATTATTTATTGGACCAGGTGTAGATGTATATGAAGGAATGATTGTTGGGTTAAACTCAAGAGGAGAAGATTTAAGCATAAATGTATGTAAAGAAAAACATCTAACAAATACTAGAGCGTCAGGTTCTGATGAAGCTTTAAGATTAGTACCGCCAATTCAAATGTCTTTGGAAAAAGCAATAGAATTTATACAAGATGATGAATTAGTAGAAGTTACACCAAAATCAATTCGTTTAAGAAAGAAAATATTAGATACAAAAGAAAGAGAAAGAGCAAACAGAAATAAAGCAAATGCTTAAAAATATGGGGTGCATACAATCATATGCACCTTTATTTTGGATATAAAAATGAAATTTCTATAACGTAAAAAATATAGACTTTATAGAAGTTTATAAAATAAAATTTGCATAGAATTTTATTTATGATATAATAAAAAATATAAAAACTTAAGAGGAAAAAAATGAAACAAAATATTTATACAGGTTAAACCTCAAATAAGTAGAATGTGAGGAAAATATGAATTTCAGAGAAAAAGCTTTAAAATTATATAGAGAAGGAAAGACAGCAAAAGAAATACAAAAAGAGATTGGGGTACCAATAGAAATGGAAACCCTCAATAAATGGGATACTGAAAATAAAAGTTATGATTTAATAAAAGATTTAATAAAAAAATCAATGAAATTAAAAAAGAAGCTAAGAGAAAAGGAACTTTTAACAAATAGCCAAAAAGAAGCTTTAAATCGACAATTAAAAGAAATAAATATCAGTATCTTAGAAAAAGATCCAAATAATATGAAGGCAAGAAGAGAATTATTTAATGCACTATATAATTTAAAGCAATGGAATGAGGCAGAGAAAATAGGTCAACAAATTTTAGAGAGTGATTCGGAAAATGTAGTAGTGTTAAATAAATTAGCTAATATTAGTTCAAAGAAAAAAGAATTTAACACAGCAATAGAATATTTAGAAAAAATAACACAAATAAATCCAAGTAATCAAAATTTCAAGAAAAAACTAGAAGAAATAAAACAAATGGCTGAAACCGTTGCGACTCTACACACACACACACACACACACGGACAGTATTTAAAGAAACAAGAAAATTATCCAGTTGAATTAGAAGTAGAAAAAGAAATAAATAATAAACCCTTGGAAGAAAGACTAAAAGAATTCGCCAATAGAAATAGGGATAAAGAAAACAAATATACATTAGAAGCTCAAGAAGAATATATCACTTCGATAGCTAATGAATTTAAAAAAGGAAATTTAAAAAAAGAAAATTTGAAAGAAATATGGGAAGAACTAAAAAAATATCCAGATGAAACAAAAGGACTTATATTTATTCTAGATTTATACTCTAAGATGACAGAACATTATATTATGCCTATAAAAACCTTAGAAATGTACACAGAAGAAGCTTATGCGCTGACTCCAAAGGAATATAACGACATATTAAATGAAATTTCAAGATATAGAGAATTATCTAATTTAGATAAAATATTAGATGCCAGAGAAGAATTAAACAAACAGAAGGGTGAACAAAGGGATTATTCAAAAGAAGTAATAGAAAAGCTGAAAAAGGGAGAAATAAGTAAAAAGGATATACCAAGTATAATAATTAGGTTACAGCAATATCCTGATAAAGTAAAAAGCACATTTTTAATTTCAAAATTATACGAAATTATATATGATAAAAAAGAAGCATTAAATCAGTTAGCAAATTATGCAAAAAGTAATAAATTAAATGAAAATGAACTAAATATGTTAGTCAAAATGCAAGAGAATATAAGTGGCAATCATGAGAAAAGAAATACAACAACTAAAAAACTGAGAAAACTTTATTTAAGTAAAGATAAAGAAGAAAAAGTTTATAAAAAGAAAATAGAGAAAGAAACTATTTTATCATATATATATCAAGGAAAATCAGTGTCAGATATATTTGAAATTATGAAAGATGATGGAACCAGTTTAAAAACAATAAGTAGAATGAGAAAAAATGCAATATTAAAAGATGATAATTTAAGGGTAGAAAATGCCAGATTAGAACAAATTGCTATTAATATGTTTAATGCAGGTTTTAGCAATAGACAAGTATATCAATTACTAGGGTTTGATATATCTGTTCCTAGACTTAAAGAAATAAGAGAAAACATAAAAGAAAATGAAAGTAAAGAGGAAATAGAGAAATGAATAAGCAAGAATTAGATAAAATAAAAAATAGAGCATTAGAAGAACACATACCAATAATAATGGATGATACATTACAAACTATAAGAAAGTATTTAGAAAACAAAAAAGTCGATAGATTTTTAGAAATAGGTACAGCAGTAGGTTATTCAGCAATATGTTTTACTGAATTTTTATCAGATAATGGAAGAATAGATACAATAGAAAGAGATAAAGAAAGAGTAAAAGAAGCTAAAATCAATATAAAGAATATGAATTTGGAAAATACAATAAGAATTTACGAGGGTGATGCGCTTGAAATACTTCCAGAATTAAACGAAAAATATGATGTAATATTTATAGATGCAGCAAAAGGGAAATATCCATTTTTCCTAAATCAATCATTAAGATTAATAAGTAAAGATGGAATAATTTTTGCTGATAATATATTATATAAGGGTTATGTTATGAGTGATTATAACAAACATAAACAAAGAACAGCTGTTAGAAATTTAAGAGAATATATTAAAGAAGTATCAGAAAATCCTAACTTAAAGACAGAAATTTTGGAAGTAGGAGATGGATTAGCAGTAAGTAGAATAAAGATTTAAATTAAATTTCATAACATGATAATTAAAGTAGTATATAGAAAATAGGAAAAATCCACTTTTATTTGAGCAAAAGTGGATTTTTCGATATATTATTAAAGTTCTTTTTCATTAGTGCCTTTATTAGCATTTTGCGCAGCCAAATAATCTTTTAAATGTTCAGAATATTTGACTATATCAATTCTTGAAATTTCTTTAGGTAGAGATTCTGTTATTCTTCTATTTTCCTCATATTCTGAATCTGGATTTGTTTTTAAAATATGATCTAATCTTTCGACTAATACATGGCGAAGGCAAGTTAAACTATCTCTTTTTCTTAAAACTTCTGAGAATTCATCAACTAAATCTTTAGGTCTTAAACTAGCCATCTCAGAAAATGAAGTATGTGCTGAATCACAAACACTCATATAAGGAGAATGTGATTTTGCTAACAATAATAAGTATTCATCAAAAGACATTTCAGTAGGAGCTTGATAGATCCCAGAATCTTTTTTATGTATCCCTGTATCATCAGCATATGTAATTGAAGAATCAGGCACATATGTGTAAGTATCTTTTAATTTTATGTGTTTCATATATTCTCTTATTTTTTGACTTTGTAAGTATTTCTTTCCCAAAGGAGTTTTTAAAAATTGATCTTTCTCTTCATCAGATTGAAAGTTAGGAAGTTCAGTATCTGAAATTAAAGAATTGGCAGGAACAGTATCAAGCACATCTAAGTAGAAATTAAGGTCATGCTCATCATTTTTATCAACTAATTCAAAATATGAAGCAATATCTATTTCTTTTCCTTTCATTCCACTGTGAAAAGCAGAACCTTTCTTAGCTTCAAAATATCTCTTATTAGATTGTAATTGAAATTCTAATTTACCAAAAGGAGTATTTAAACGATAATATATAGCTCCAAAACCATTTTCCTTTTTTACATCTTTAACAAATTCAGCAGTTGTCAGTAAAGAATTTTTTATTAAAGGTGACTCACAAATTTTAGGAAAAATTTCTCTTAAAATTTCATATTGTAATTTATCATTTAATCTAGACCTTAAATCCATTATTAAATCTTGCAATTTTTCTATATCTTTTTCATCAACTGTTGAGGAAAAGTTATCAACTTTAGATTTTACAGCATAAATTTTTTCTAAGCCATCAAGTTCAGTTTTATATGGAATAGGTCTTTCAGCAGTAAATTCATCATAAGTTGAATCAATCAACCTTTCTAATGTATTCATATATAATTTTAAATACTGTTCTTCACCAATAAAACCATCTTCTAATAAAAGTTCAGTATTGTTTATAAAAACCTCATTCGCATTTCTGATTTTTCTTAATTTTTTAATTTCTTCAGAAACATATGGAGATTTAGGCTTTAAGGATGATTTAATATGTTCTAAAACTATAGTTGCAGCTGTCATATCATCAGTAGCTTTTTCCAAATTAAATAAATCAGGCAAATTATCAGATTTTGAAGAGTCAAACTTTAAAATTCCTGAGTTAAATTCATTTTGAATATTTTTAGTTGTACTGGCATCACTTTTAATTCTAAAAGGTATAGAAACTTTCAAATCTGGATACATTTCCTTGCATGAAATGTAAATAGCAGATATCAAATAACACATAAAAGTTTTTGATTCTAAGCTATTAGCTGTTTGATAAGTATCTATTGCATTATTTAAAGTATTAGTTAAATATTGTTGTTGTTCTTTAGTATTTTCTGGAGTATATTTTAATCCTTCTCTAAATTCTTCTTTTTTATTCATATTAATTATATCCTTTCAAAATAAATAGTATTGTTATGTTCTGATAGTAAATGTGGCATAAAAGTGTTATTATCATCTTTTGTAACAATAGAATCCAATTCATTAGAATATGTAGGATTTCGTAATAAAAGTTTTTTATAATAATGTTTAACATTTTCTAATGGTGAATATCTTTTAATATATCCATCTGATATATATTTAGTGTAAAGAGGAGATATATAGCCTAATTTTTTAAGGTACCTGCCTAAATCTCTTGAATTTGACTTAAGTGGCAAGTTAAGTAATCTCCTTTTTTTATTAGGCATTCTATCATGAGTAGAATCTGGTGCATATTTAGATAAATATTCAATAAGAGAAGTTCTGTTTTGAAGTTCAGCAATCCAATTAGAAAGTTTAGAACTTTGAATACAAAAATGAGTAGAAGTATATCCTGTTTTATCATAAAAGAACTTCTGTCTGTCAGGATTTAAATATACACCTAAGTTTTTTAATTCCTCAGAATTTTCAAATATATGTTCTATTGCAAATTCACCAGCAATCATACTTATAGTATTATTCAAATTTTGTAATAAAGTTTTTGCAGATTGAATTTCTTCTTGTAAAATTTTACTATTTTTGTTTTTAGATTTGTTTTCTAATAAAGCAATTGTATTTTTAGTTTCTTCTCTTTTTTTCATAAGAGATTTAAAATTAGTACAATTTTTATAATAGTTCATTTCATGAGTAAGATAAATTATTTGATTTTGCAAATCTTGTTGTTCTTCTGGTTTATGAACAGTATAAAATTGATTTTGATAAGTATACAAATTTTTTTGAAGTTCTAGAAACTTTTGTTTACTAGTCGTTATAAATTTTTCACTAATTTCAAAATCTGATGGAACATCTTCAATAACTAATCTCATACCTATAATGTCATAATTAATATAAGGATTAAAATGAGACTCAAAAGTTAGAGGATTGTCTTGAGAAACATCAGAATCCTTTGAAATATTTTGTGAATAACTTTTTATAGATTTATATCTATACTTTAATCTAAAATCATCTGTAGAAAAATATTTTTCTAATTCTTTTCCTAATGTTGATAAAACCACATCTGTATAATTTTCATATTCTTTAGATTTTAATAAATTATAAATTGCTTTATTATAGCTTTCAAAAATTGGTACAGATAAAGAGGTTTTAAACGAATTTTGTTTGTCTTTCATAATTACTATCATTCCTTTCTTAAGGCACAAATCCGGTTGGAAAAAATTGTAATTATTTTTCAACCTTCACTCCTAATTATCTGAATTCTTCAGTATGTAATAAATTATAGCATATTTTTGATAATTAAGCAAATTTTATATTATTGACATAATGTTTAAAAAAATGTATAATATAACACATAAAAGAACGAGATTTTCTGTAATTATAAATAGGAGCAAAATATGAAAAGAAAATATTTAGATGAAACATTCTTAAGAGATGTTGAAGAATATCAAATAGAAAAAATAGAAACGCCAGAAGAATATATAGTATTTAAACATTTCTTAAAAGTAAAAGAAAAATATGAAGAATCACACACTGGAAAAAATAGATGTTTGCGAGATAATGGATATTATATGATAGAATATTTGCCAAAGGGAAAGAATTATACAGTAAGATCATTTATAGATAAAAACAAAAAAGTACTTAGAAATTATATAGATCTAGTAGAAAAATCTGGAATAGAAGAAGAAACAGGAAAACTATATTATGACGATATGTATATAGACATAGTAGAAGATATAATTGAAGGAAAACCAAGAATACAAGTAAGAGATTTTACAGATATAGAAAAAGCACAAATGGAAGGAAAAATAACGCAAGAAGAAGTTAATAGTGCATATTTACAAATGTTAAATTTGATAGACGATATAGAAGAAAGAAAAATTAAATATTTAAGAATAAACCCCAAAAAAAGATTAGAAGAAATATTTAATAAAACAAATATAATAACCAGATATAAAAAAGTGGAAGAAGCTCAAGATAGATAAACTTGAAAAACAATAATTAAATTTTTTCCAAGCAAACTCATAATTTAAACAAGTAATGATAGTAATTATGAATAAAAGAGAGAAAGGGATATTAAAAAATGAAAAAAGTAGAATTATTAGCACCAGCAGGTTCATTTGAAAAAGCAAAAATAGCATTTTTATATGGAGCAGATGCTGTATACTGTGGAACATCATCATTATCATTAAGAACAAGAGCAGATATGAAAGATGAAGATTTAGAAAATACGATAAAATATGCACATAGCATAAATAAAAAAATATATGTAACATTAAACATATTTGCATGGGATGAAAAATACGAAGAAATAATAGAAATGGCAAAAAGATTAGAAGAATTAAAGCCAGATGGAATAATAGCATCAGATGTAGGTGTAATAGAAACATTAAAACAATACGCACCAAGTGTACCAATAAATGTAAGTACACAAGCAAACATTATAAGTTTACAAGACTGTAAATTCTGGTATAAGTATGGGGCAAAAAGAGTAATAATGGCAAGAGAAATGAATAAAGAACAATTAAAATATATAATGGAAAATAAGCCAAAAGAATTAGAAGTAGAAATATTTATACATGGAGCAATATGTTTTGCATTTTCAGGAAGATGTTTCTTAAGCGATTTTTTAGCAGGAAGAAGTGCAAACTTAGGAGATTGTGCACAAAGCTGTAGATGGTCATATAATCTATATGCAGAAGAAAAAAATAATCCAGGAGAACTAATGCCAATAGAAACAAACGAATATGGAACCAGTATATTTTCATCAAAAGACTTGTGTTTAATAAAAGAAATCCCAGAAATAATAGAAATGGGAATAGATAGTATGAAAATAGAAGGAAGATTAAAAACAGAATATTATTTAGCAAGTGTAATAAATGTATATAGAAATGCAATAGATGACTATATGAAAAATCCAAAAGAATATGACTATAAGAAATATTTGAAAGAATTAGAAAAAGTAAAAACAAGAGGATTAACAACATTTTACTTTAACGACAGAAACAATAAAGATATCCAAGAATATGGAGGAAGACAATATAATGAAGAATATGAATTTGGGGGAAAAATAATAGAATATGACCAAGAAAAAGATAGAGCAATAATAGAAATAAAAAATAAGTTACAATTAGGAGATACATTAGAACTAATAGAACCATACAAATTAGAACCATATGTATTCAAAATAGAAAAGCTTTGGGACGCAGATACAGGAGAAGAAATAAAAGAAGTAAGCCCAGGAGTAAAAGGGCAAAAAGTAATATTAAATATGCCAGAAAAATGTGAAAAAGACTGGATAATAAGAAGAGGGAAATAGGGGACGGACTCAATTTTCCCTATTTTTATAAGGCTGGAAGGGCTGATATATATTAAAATTTCGTTCCTTACTGGTCGGACCTGTCATATGAGAAACTTGGATATTATTTCATAAAATGAGAAGTTGCGCTGGATTGGTCTGTACTAATTGGCATCCTCCCAAACTGCGCGTTCACTTCATTTTAATATATATCAGCCCTTCCAACTTTAACTTAATGACATTGTGAGGGACCGTCCCTCAATTTTTCTACTAATAAAAAATGTAATTATAACTATTACTAACAAAAATAAACTTTCAATGTTAAAGCTCAAACTTGGAAAAAGCACAAAAATAGAACCTATTGTAAATCCAATAATAGAATATAAAGTTTGAGAATGATATTTTTCTAATAAAAATTTAGTTAATTTCATAAAAACAAAAGCCCCTAAAACCAAACCAATTGCAATGGGAATTAAAACAGAAAAATTAAGATTTGCAACAGAAGAAAGATAAATATTATATACCCCCAAAAGCATTAATATTATGGTATTACTTACACCAGGTACGACAACTCCAATAGACATTAAAAATCCCGCAAAAACTAGATAAACAGGATTACAATCAAATGAAAGAGGTATATATATAAAGCTTTCCACAATTGACATTAAGATTCCTAAAAAAAGAGCACATAGCAAAAATATTAAATTACTAATTTTTAAAGATTTATTTGTATCAGCTTGTTTAATTAAGGAAGGAATACAACCTAGAATTAAACCAGTAAAAATACTTTTTGTAAGAGATTCATAATTAACAAAAAAGAAATTCAAAATTTTACTAAAAAGCACAACACCTAAAAAACCACCAACAGCTATTGGAAAAAGAAATTTAAAATTATTTTTTACATCTTTAAAAAAATTTAAAATACTATCTAATAATTTTTCATAAATACCAAAAATTAAGCAAAATACACCACTACTAATACCAGGAAGTATTGCACCTGCACCAATGGCAATACCCATCATAGTTCTTTTTATAAAGCTCATAAGCACCCACCTTAATATAATTTTATAAAAAAAATCTAGAAATATGATAACTATTTTGGTAGAATAATAATAATTAATTTTATGGTTTCAAAATATGCTATGGTTAATTACATAGTAAGAGGAAAGGAATATGAGGTAATGATAAAAAGAATAATATTTGATGTAGACGATACTTTGATAGATTGGAAAGATGAATATGATAAAGTTATAAATAATGTAGTAGAAAACTTAAATATTCAATGTTCTAATGAAACTATAGAAAAGATAAGAGAAGGTTTTAACAATTATGATTTTGAAAACTATACATTTAGCAAAGAAAAAATGTCAGAATATATTAATAAATATGTAGGAATGAATCTGCCAAAAGACTTAATATATGATGTGATAGAGGGATGGGGAAAATGTGCTCCTTCTAATTTAGATAAAGAACTAGGAAGTTTATTAGATTATTTGTCAAATAAATATGAATTAGTTTGCTTAACAGACTGGTTTGAAAAGCCTCAAATAAATAGATTAAAAATTGGAGGTATATATAAATATTTTAAAAATATTTATAGTGCTGAAAATACAAAAAGAAAACCATTTAAAGAAGCATTTGAAAGAGCAATAGGAGAATTTTTACCAGAGGAGTGTGTTATGGTAGGAGATAATTTGGAAAGGGATATAAAAGGAGCAATAGAAAATGGTTTACAAGCTATATGGTATAATAGAGAAGGAAAAATTACAGAATTAAATTGTAAAGTAATAAAAAATTTAAATGAACTGAAAGAAATATTGTAATATTCACAAAAACTGATGGTTTTAAAAATCTTTTAAAGGGCCATGCACTTTTGTTTTTTTATCACATATAATCTTTATAGATAGAAAATGGAGGTGCATATATGTCAATAGCACTATTAGGAGTTGGATTGATTGGCTTTTTAGAATTCTTAAAGTCAGCAGTTTTTTTAGTTGGATATATACAAGGGAATGACTTATTTCCAGAACCACTATCAAAAGAAGAAGAAAAAATGTGGCTACAAAAATTAAATGAAGGAGACGAAGAAGCAAGAAATATTTTAATAGAAAGAAACTTAAGGTTAGTCGCACATGTTTCAAAAAAATATGCAACTACAAATGTTGATCAAGATGATTTAATTTCTATTGGAACCATTGGACTTATAAAAGGAATAAATAGCTTTAAATTAGAAAAGGGAAGCAAACTTAGTACATATGTATCAAGATGTATTGATAATGAAATATTAATGTATTTAAGGTCTACTAAAAAGCTAAACGCAGAAGTATATTTAAATGAACCAATAGGAAAAGATAAAGATGATAATGTTGTAACTCTGCAAGAAGTATTGGAAAATAATGAAAGAAATATTGAAGATGAAGTAGATTTAAAAATGAAAATAAAGCTTTTATATGAGAAGATAAAAGAAGTTTTAAAAGATAGAGAAAAAACTATTATTGAACTACGATTTGGGTTAGATGGTCATAAGCCTAAAACTCAACATGAAATTGCAGATATGATGGGGATATCTCGTAGTTATGTGTCAAGAATTGAAACAAAAGCGATTTCAAAATTGGCTAAAGAGATAAAAGAATAGTAGTTTTCAACAAGTAAGTAATCCTCTTATAAAAATTGAAAAATTAGCAGGTACTTTTTTATATAAGTATCTGTTAATTTTTTTGCTGGAATTTACTTGTAAAAACTTATATTTTGGTGTAAAATACACATATGTTGTAAATAATATTAGGAGGAAGAAATAAAAAGATGAGATTTGTGACAGATGAAGAATCAAAAAAGGAATATAAAAAATTTTTAGAAGGGCATGAAAGATGTAATTTTCAACAATCATTAGAATGGGCAGAAGTAAAAAAGCCATATTGGAAACCAGAAGTAATTTTAGCAGAAGATGAGCAAAAAAATATTATAGGTTCATTATGTGTGCTAATCAGAAAAATACCTATATTTGGAAATATAATGTATGCATCAAGAGGACCAGTATGTGACATACATGATGAAGCAGTATTAAAACAATTAACAGATGGAGCAAAAGAACTTGCAAAAAAATATAAAGCAATAGTATTAAGAATAGAACCAGACATCGAAAGTGATGACAAAGAATTTAGAGAAATAGTAACAAAATTAGGATATAAAATAAAAGATGATGCAAAAGACTTCATGGATGAAATACAACCAAGATATGTTTTTAGATTAGATATAAAAGGAAAAACAGAAGAAGAAGTAATGGCAGGATTTCATCAAAAGTGGAGATATAATATTAGGTTAGCTGGAAGAAAAGGAGTAACAGTAAAAGAAGGAACAAGAGAAGACTTAAAAGACTTTCATAAAATAATGGTAACAACAGGAGAAAGAGATGGATTTATAACAAGGCCATTAGAATATTTTGAAAAAATGTATGATAATTTAGCACCAGAACATATGAAATTATTAATGGCATATTATGAAGGACAACCTATATCAGGAGTAATACCAATATTCTATGGAAATAAAACATGGTATTTATACGGAGCAAGCAGTAATGAACATAGAAATCTAATGCCAAATTATTTGCTACAATGGGAAATGATTAAAATGGCAATAGCAAGACATGATGATATATATGATTTTCGCGGAGTATCTGGTATTGTTGATGAAACACACCCACAATACGGATTATATAGATTTAAAAAAGGATTTGGAGGAAAATTCACAGAATTTTTAGGAGAAATTTACATTCCATACAAACCATTAAAATATAAATTGTATAAATTTTCTGAAAAAACCTTCAGAAATTTAAGACAATTAAAAATGAAATTGAAGAAAAATAAATAAATTATTTGTTATTATTTAGTCATATTAGCGTTAATAATTAATTTCAAAAAAGTTATAAAAGGAAGATGAAATGAAAGAATTAATTATAAATAAAAATGATTTAATAGAAAATGTTAATAAAATAAAAGAATATGTAAAAAGAAATGGAAAAGATGATAATGGAAACTATACTAAAATAATAGCAGTAGTAAAAGGAAATGGATATGGATTAGATATAATAGAATTTACTAAATTTTTAATAGATCAAGGAATTGATTTTTTTGCTGTATCCACAGTAGAAGAAGCTTTAAAAATTAGACAAGCAGGAATTAATCATAATCTATTAAATCTATCATCAACAAGTATAGAACAAGAAGTGGAAACTTTAGTAGAAAATAATGTAATATTAACATTAGGATCAGAAGAAGCAGTAAAAGTAGCAGAAAAAGCTGCAGAAAAATTAGATAAAAAAGTTAGAGCACATATAAAAATAGATACAGGATTTGGAAGATATGGTTTTGTCTATAATAATAGAGATAAAATGGTAGAATGTTTAAAAACGATAAAAAATATAAAAATTGAAGGAACATTCACGCATTTTTCAACAGCATTTTATGATGATAAATATACAAAACTTCAATTTAAAAGATTTATAGATTGTATAGAAGTATTAAAAATGAATGAAATACCAACAGGAATGTTGCATATATGTAATTCGTCAGCATTTATAAAATTTCCCAACATGCATTTAAATGCGGTAAGAATCGGTTCAGCATTTTTGGGAAGATTATCAGTACAAAATTCATTAGGTTTAAAAAAGATTGGATATTTAAAATCAAATGTTACAGAAATAAAAACACTTCCAAAAGATTTTTATGTAAGTTATGGAAATATATATAAAACTAAAAAGGAAACCAAAGTTGCAATTATTCCATGTGGATATATGGATGGAGTAAATATGCAAATGGGAACAGATGCATTTAGATTTATAGACAAATTAAGATATACATTTAATGATTTTAAATCATTATTCAAAAACAAATATCTTACTGTTAAAATAAAAGACAAAAATTATAAAATACTAGGAAGAATTGGAACATATCATGTTATAGCAGACATTACAGGATCAGATATAAAAAGCGGAGATGAAGCAAGTTTTGACGTTTATCCAGGATATGTAGATAGTAGTGTAAGAAGGGAGTATCTATAATGGAAAAACAAGAAAATATAGATATTAATAAAAAGGGATTTTTTAAGAAAATATGGTATTCAATTACTAAATTAGAAAGATATCCAGAATTAGCAGTAGAAGGTGTACCAAGAGCATTTATATATTTAATCACATTAGTTGCAATACTTGTAATTGTTTCTTGTGCAGGCTCTTTATATCAATTAAATATAGTAATAAAAAATGGAGTAGATTATATTAATAGCAGCTTTCCAGAGTTTTCATATAAAGAAGGAATATTAGAAGTACAGAGCGAAGAAACACTTAAATATGAAAATGAGAGTTTTGGAAAAATTATTGTAGATACAAAAACAGAAGATGAACAACAAATAAATAATTACAAAAATGAAGTTTCAGATTATGGAGAAGGAGTTATTATTTTAAAAAACGAAATAACTTTAAAAAGTCAAGCAGTTACTGGAACAGTAACATACAATTATTCTGATTTATTAGGAAATATGGGAATAACAGAATTTCAAAAACAAGATGTTATCAACTTTGTAAATAGTTCTCAAATCATAAATTTATATTTAAGTGTATTTATAATGATGTTTGTATATATCTTTATAATATATTTATTAAATATATTAACATATGTAATATTTGTAAGTATATTTGGATGTATAGCAAATCTAATTACAAAATTAAGAATGAGATATGCTGCAATATTTAATATGTCAGTATATGCAGTAACATTATCAACAATATTATATATAGCATATATTGCAGTTAATATATTCATCAACTTTGAAATAAAATACTTTGAACCAATGTATATAACAGTAGCAACAATATATCTACTAGCCTCAATATTTATGATAAAAGCAGATTTAATAAAAAGACAAAATGAAGTAATAAAAATAGAAAAAGTGCAAAAAATAGAAAGAGAACATGCTAGAGAAAAAAATCCAGATGAAAAAGAAAAGCCAGTAGAAAAGCCAGAAGACAAGAAGGAAGAAAAGAAAGAAAAAGAAGAAAAGGAGAAAGACAAAAATTCAGAAACAGAACCAGAAGGAGAAAATGCTTAAACACAAATAAAATAATAAAAAGCAAAATAAAAGGAGAAAATTCTAAAGGAGGAATAAAGTACAAAAATGAATAACAAAAATAACCAAAAGAACAAGAAAGAACAAAAAAGTAATAAAGCACTCATTGGAATAATAATACTATTAGTCATATTATTAATAGCAGGAATTGTTGCAATTGTTATTATAGAAAATAGCGACAAAAAAGATGAAAATACATTATCATACACAGAATTAGTAGAAGAAATAAACAATAAAAATGTAGAAAAAATTGACATGACAGTAGGAAGTACAACAGCTAAAGTAAAATTAAAAGACGAAGAAAAAGAAAAAACAGCATTGATACCAAATACAGAAGTATTTGTAGAATTTGTACAACAACAAAAATTAACAGGACAAAATGATATAGAGCTAAATCAAAAACCAAGAAGTATATTAGTACAAATACCATCAACATTATTGAGTTTATTACCAACATTAATAATGGTAGCATTATTTATAATGATATTCAAATTACAAGGGCTAGGAGAAAAAGGAAAAGTATATGATGAGACTGAAACAAATACAAAAGTAACATTTAAAGATGTAGCAGGGTTAGACGAAGAAAAAGCAGAGCTAGTAGAAATAGTAGACTTCCTAAAAAAACCAGAAAAATATGTAAAAATGGGAGCAAAAATACCAAGAGGAGTACTATTATATGGAAAACCAGGAACAGGAAAAACACTAATTGCAAAAGCAATAGCAGGAGAAGCAAATGTACCATTTATCTCAATGAGTGGTTCAGAATTTATAGAAATGTTTGCTGGACTAGGAGCATCAAGAGTTAGAAAACTATTTGAAAAAGCAAGAAGATTAGCACCATGTATAGTATTTATTGATGAAATAGATGCAATAGGATCAAGAAGAACATCAAATAGTGGAGCAG
The DNA here is from genome assembly GCA_904384205.1 of uncultured Clostridia bacterium. Taxonomy (GTDB): domain Bacteria; phylum Bacillota; class Clostridia; order TANB77; family CAG-508; genus CAG-269. The sequence continues at coordinate 18,914 of CAJFJY010000019.1, forward strand.
AAACAGAAAACAACCAAACATTAAATCAATTACTAGTTGAAATGGACGGATTCAGTTCAGAAGAAACAGTAATAGTATTGGCTGCAACAAATAGACCAGAAATGTTAGATAAAGCATTATTAAGACCAGGAAGATTTGATAGACAAATAACAATACCAACGCCAGACCTAAAAGGAAGATTAGAAATATTAAAAATACATGCAAAAGATAAAAGATTATCTGATAATGTAAACTTAGAAAGCATTGCAGAAGATACAGCAGGATATACAGGAGCAGAACTTGCAAATATTTTAAACGAATCAGCAATAATAGCAACAAAAAATGGACATGACGAAATAGAAAATGAAGATGTAGAAGAAGCAGTTAAAAAAGTAACAGTAGGATTAGAAAAGAAAGAAAGAGTAGTATCAGAAAAAGATAAAAAATTAACAGCATATCACGAAGCAGGACATGCAGTAGTAAGTAGATATCTACCAACACAAGCAAATGTAAAAGAAGTATCAATAATACCAAGAGGTGTAGCAGGTGGATATACAATGTATAAAACAGACGAAGACAAATACTATATCTCAAAAACAGAAATGAAAGAAAAATTAATAGCATTACTTGGAGGAAGGGCAGCGGAAAAACTAGTATTAGACGATATATCAACAGGAGCAAGCAATGACATTGAAGTTGCAACAAACATAGCAAGAGACATGGTAACAAAATACGGAATGAGTGATAAACTAGGACCAATAGACTTCCAAGGAAAAGAACCATATGAAATTCAAATGTTTGGAGAAGATATAGGAGACAAAATAGGACTAGAAGTAAAAGCATTAATAGATGAAGCATATAATAGAGCACAACAATTGTTAATTGAACATAGAGATAAATTAGACACAATAGCTGGAATATTATTAAAACAAGAAAAAATAAACGAAAAAGAATTTGCAGAAGTATTTGATGGAGAATAGGGATTTTAGGGACGGACTCAAAAATCCCTTTAATTTTTATACTAATATTCAAAAAAATATAGTAAAAAAATATTTTTTATGGTATATTAAATAAAAACAGAAAGAGGAAAGGTTGAAAAATAATTACAATTTTGGCGAGGTGGCGACTTCATTTGAAATTTAATCAACGTACATGAGTACGCCTCATAAATTTCAAACTTGTTTGCCTAGCCAAAATTTAATTCTTTTCCAACCGGATTTGTGCCTTAAGAAAGGAATGATAGTAATTGTGGAAAAAAATTATGTTAAAGAAATAGAAGAATATTATGGAGAAGCACTTGATGTTATATCTGATTTTCAAGATAGCGGGTTTTGGTTTTCAAAACCAGAAGATAACAGAAATTTTGAAGATAAAATATTTTTACATTTTGGAAAAGATATAAGGATGCAATTGCCAAGAAAATTTGAACATCAACTAAGTAATAGACAGAAAAACGATATAGCAAGAGATTTATTAGCCTATATGGTAAAAAAATACAAAAGAGGATATACAAAAAGAACAATAACAGAAGTAAATGAAGATTATATGGAAGTAATTGACGAAATATTTATGGATTCAATAAGAGAAAACCAAAATGAAATTTTAACATTAATGAGAGATAAAAAATGTTCATTTGATGAAGCTGTATTACAATTTTATAATGAAAAAACAAAACAATATTTTATAAATCATGAACAAAGTGGAGAATCAAGAAGAGATACAAAAGATCCAGATGAAAGATAATATATATTAGTGTTATAGGTTTATAGGTAAATCCTTTATAAAAAATCTAAATACATTATACAAGGAAAAAATAAAATGAGTGTAATAAAAATAGAAGATAATAAAAAATTAGAAGAAATGACAAAAAAAGTCAGATTAGGAATAATCGAAGCTGTTTATAGTAATCAATCAGGACATCCTGGAGGTTCATTATCAATTGCAGATATAATGACAGTATTATATTTTAATGAAATGAACATAGATAATGAAAATCCCAAATGGGAAGATAGAGATAGATTAGTATTATCAAAAGGACATTGTTCACCAGCCTTGTATTCAGCACTTGCCAATAGAGGATATTTTCCAGTAGAAGACTTGAAAACTTTTAGAAATATAAATAGTTATTTGCAAGGACATCCAGATATGAAACACATTCCAGGAGTCGATATGACAACAGGGTCACTAGGACAGGGACTATCTGCCGCAAATGGTATGGCAATATCAGCTAAATTAGATAATAAAAATTATCGAGTATATTGTATTTTAGGAGATGGAGAAATAGAAGAAGGACAAATTTGGGAAGCTGCGATGGCGTCTAATAAATACAAATTAGATAATTTGTGTGTAATAGTAGATAACAATAACTTACAAATAGATGGAACAATTGAAGAAGTAATGAACTCAAACCCAATTGATGAAAAATTTAAAAGTTTTGGATTTCAAATAATAAAAATAGATGGACATGATATCGAAGAAATAAAAAAAGCATTTGAAGTAGCTAGAAATATAAAAGATAAACCAACTTGTATAATAGCAAAAACTATAAAAGGAAAAGGTGTGTCTTTTATGGAAAACCAAGTTGGATGGCATGGTAAAGCACCAAATAAAGAACAATATGAAGAAGCAAAAAAAGAAATTCTTCAACTTTAAGAACTCACATAATTTAATTAATTTTAGCATATTTTATAAAAGAAATCAAATTAAAAAAACTTCGAATAAGTAAGAATAATATATGAAAAAGAGAGGAAAAATAATAAAACAACATACTAATTAAAAAAAACTGAGTAAAAAAAAGTTGTAAATCAATAAAGTATATGCTAAAATAAGAATAACTTAAAAGTTAATAATTAAATATTATTATAAATTTCCCTGCGTAGTGCGTGTAGACAGAATTTTTAGAACCAACAAATTATGAAGAGGGGCCGATCTCGAAAATATGGCGTGCATGCTCACCGTTTGAATTGTGAGAAGCCCACGAGTATTTTGGTAGGCACCCACCTGTTTGTAGGAACAGGTCCTTAAAAATTCAACTAATCTTGCGGCTAAGGCGGGGCTTTTTTTATTGTATAGGAAAAATCGACTTTTATCTTGACCCTATGTGGATTTTTCCGTATACAACAAGGTTAGGCTTCCTATATTAGTGAAGTACTGCGA
>CAJFJY010000019.1:22124-35284 GCA_904384205.1 uncultured Clostridia bacterium
ATATAATAATTTATTAATTTTGAAGGGACTTGTGGGGACCGTTCAAAAATTCTCAAAAGTTTGAAAAACTTTTGTTAGAATTTTTAGAATGGGGAGACGGGAAAATTAATAAATTATTATATTCGGAAGCGTTTATATTTTTTAAGTACTAAACTATAACACTTGGTAACATAAATTTAAAAAATCTCTGGACTTTTACAAATTTATTATGTATAATAGAAAAAAATAAAGATGGAGGTTTTTTGAATGTATGAAAGGAGTGCTATTGTTTTAGAAAGATATTTTGAAAATTTATTCGGATTCAATAAACAATATAACCTAAAAGAAAACTATAAAAATTATGCAGAATTTTTAGAAGAATTTGAAAAATATCAAGAAAGTATAAATAATGAAGAAACAATAATAAAAGAATTTGATGAAGTAGCAAATGAAATACAAAATATACAAAAAACACAAGAAAAATTAAGTGAATCAAACACACAATTAGAAAACGAAAGAATAAAATTATTTAATGATCTTGATGAAGACCCATCTTTAATAGAAAAAAAGTTAATAAGTATAGAAGAAAATATAATCCACAATAATGAAGAATTAGAAAGTTTAAGAGTAGACTTTATTAAATATTTAAAAGGTTTTTCAGAAAGACAAAAAGAGAGAAATAAATACACAAAAGCTAGAAGAATAGCAGAATCAACTCATATGAACTTTGTAAAAAATGTTTCAGAATATTTAAAAAATATAGATTTAAAAGATATAAAAAGATTAAATGATTTTTACAATTCTGATAATAGTGATGATAAAAAAAGTTTAATAAAAATTATGAGTGAAAATGGAAAAAGTGAAAGGATAAAATTCAATCAAGAAGTTTTAGAAAAAGCAATAACAGCAAGGATAAACTTTGCAAGAGAAGAGCTACAATGCTATATTTTAATTTATGATAGAACAAGAAAATTATTAAAAGAATCAGAAAATGACAATGTAAAACTATCTAAATATCAAAAAACACTAAGAGATGTAACAGCAAAATTAAATTTTATAAATGCAGAAAAAGATTATATAGTTGGATTTCTAGATAATGAAAGAATGACTGCAATGAATGGACCAAAAGTACATCAAGATATGATGAAAGAAGCTTGTAGAAATTTTGACCTAGACATAATTCAAATCAAAAATTTATATGATTTATTAATAAAAGAAATAACAGGAAAAGCAACTAAAAAGTTGTATAAAGAACTATACAATAATACATATCTAAAAGAAATTGAAGAAAAAGAAAAAGATTTTGAAAAAGAAGTTAGTAATATAAATATAGTAGGAACACTCATCAATTCAAACTATTGGAGATTAGAAGGAATAAAAAATATCTATGAAGTATTTGAAAATGAAATAACTGAAAATTTTGATAGAGATTTATCAGAATTCAAAATACAAGAACAAGAAGAGGAAGAAAATATCGAAAAAGATTATAATCAAGAAATATTCGCAGTAAAAAATGAAGAAATACAAAACAACAACGATGAAGAAGATGACATTGATTATGATGTATATGATTATGAAGAAGATGAAGACGAGTATGCTGATGATGAAAAAGATGACGAAGACGAATATGATGATTATGACAATTACGATGACGAAGAAGATGATGAAGATTATGATAGTGATGAATATGAAGATGACGAAGAAGATAATGATGAAGATGATTATGACGAAGAAGATGACGAAGAAGATAATGATGAAGATGATTATGACGAAGAAGATGACAAAGATTACGACAATGATTATGATGATGAAGACGAGTATGAAGAATATGAGGATGACGAAGAAGATTCATATATAGAAGATGATGAAGACGACGATGAGGACGAAGAAGACGAGGAAGAATATGAAGAAAATGATGAAGATGATCAAGATGATGAAGATGACATATTTGGAAAATATAAAAAGTCATCAAATAGAGAAAGAACTAACAAAAATATAGCAACAAAAAGAAATCGTCGTAAAAATGATATATATGATATGCCAAAAATAGATCAAAAACAAGAACATAGAAGTAGTCAAAATTTGAAAAAATTAGAAGCGAAAAAAGATATATATAAAAATAACAAAACAGGTATATTTAGAAATATACTAGGCAAAATGAAAAATGAAAATAAATGAGTCAATTTTAAAACTGGCTCATTTTTACATTATTAGTTCAATTTAAGTTCTTGCATAATTTGTTTAATAATGATAGTATGAATACAGGAGGTAGAAACGTGAAAATAAAGGAAGCTATAGAAAAAGGAATGATAGAACTTAAAGTAGATAATGTAGAAATGCCAAAACTAAAAGCTAGGTTACTTATGCAATTTATATTAAAAAAGGATAGGCAATATGTAATAGTAAATGATATGAATAATTTAACGGTGGCTCAAGAAAAAAAATATTTTGAGTATATAAAAAAGTTAAGAAGAGGAATCCCACTAGAATATATTACACATCAAAGAGAATTTATGAAATTAAACTTTTTTGTAGATGAAAATGTTTTAATACCAAGAGCAGATACAGAAATATTAGTAGAAGAAGTTATCAAAATAGCAAAGAAAATGAGAGCAAAAAAAATCTTAGATTTATGTACAGGAAGTGGAATAATTGCTGTATCTCTTGCAAAATATATAGATAATTGCGAAATTACTGCAACAGACATAAGTAAAGGTGCAATTGCAATAGCAAAAAAGAATGCAATAATAAATAAAGTAGAAGATAAAATTACATTTATTGAATCAGACTTATTTTCTAATATTCCAAATAGCAAATATGATATAATAGTTTCTAATCCGCCATATATAAAAAAAGAAATAATAAATAAATTAGATAAACAAGTACAAAAAGAACCAAGAATAGCCTTAGATGGAGGCTATGATGGGCTAGATTTTTATAGAAAAATAATATTTCAAGCCTATGAATATCTAAAATACAATGGATATCTATGTTTTGAAATAGGATATGATCAAAAAGAAGATGTATCAAATTTACTAAAAAATAATGGAAACTATTCTATCACATATAGCCTAAAAGATTTATATGATAATGATAGAGTTATAGTAGCTAAAATATAAGAAAACTAGCCCATTGTATATGGAATAATGAATGTAAATTAAATTCAATTCAATAAAAAGGAGAAAAAAATGTCTTTTTCATCAGATTTAAAAGAAGAATTAAGTAAAATAAACAATTTAGCAGATAAAGAACAAGTGAAGTTTGAATTAATAGGATATTTATTATCTAGTAATACAAGCCTTGATCATAAAATAGTCCGTTATGCAACAGAAAATGATTATAATATAAATCGATATACAAAACTATTATCAAACATGAATGTAGATTATGATATAAGTATGGAAGGAAATACATTTGTAGTAGTAGCAAAATGTAAATCAATAAAATTCATAAAAATAATAGATGATAAAATCCAACTAAGTGAAATATCAGAGATCAATAACATAAAAGAAGAAAATAAAAGAGCTATGTTAAGAGGATTTTTCTTAGGATCAGGGTCAATAAATAATCCAGAAAATAGCTATCACTTGGAAATATCATTTCAAAATAAAGAAATATTAGAATTTGCAATAAATCTTTTAAAAGATTTAAATGTAAAAGTAAAAAAAATGATAGTAGACAATAGATATTCAATATATTTAAAAGAAGGAGAAGAAATATCAAAAGTATTAGCATTAATGGGAGCGAACAAAGCCATATTACATTTTGAAGAAATACGAGTACAAAAAGAAATGAGAGGAAAAGTAAATAGAATAGTAAATTGCGAAACCGCAAATCTAAACAAAACGATAAATGCCTCAATAAAACAGATAGAAGCAATAAAAAAATTAAAAGAATCTAAAAAATTTAATAAACTTAATGATAGCTTAAAAGAAATAGCAGAACTAAGATTAAAATATCCAGATATGTCTCTAGTGGAATTGGGAAGTAAACTAAAAAAGCCAGTAGGAAAGTCAGGAGTAAATTATAGATTAAATAAAATAATAGAAATTGCCAAAGAAAGTGTCAATGGGGACGGAGATTTTTGAAACACAAGTGAAAGGAAATTTGAAAAATGAAAGAATTGGGGATATATATACATATTCCATTTTGTGTAAAAAAATGCTATTACTGCGATTTTGTTTCATATCCAGATAAATTGGATTATCAAAAGGAATATATAGAAAAAATAAAACAAGAAATTAGAGAAGAACAAGAAGTATTCAAGGATGCAGACATTACAACTATTTATATAGGTGGGGGAACTCCATCCATTATTGATAGCAAATATATAATAGAAATATTGGAATATTTATATAAGTTTATAGGGAAAAAGGACAGAGAAATAACGATAGAAATAAATCCAGGCACAATAAATAAAACAAAACTACAAGATTATAAAAAAGCTGGAATAAACAGAATTAGTATAGGCTTACAAAGTTCAAATGATAAAATATTAAAAACAATTGGAAGAATACATAATTTTGAAGATTTTTTGAAAGCATATAATTTAGTTGTAGAAGAAGGGGTTGAAAATATAAATGTAGATTTAATGATTGGACTTCCAGAACAAACAATAGAAGATATAAAACAAAGTATAAATGAAGTATTAAATCTAAAATTAAAGCCAAAACACATTTCAATTTATTCATTAATAGTAGAAGAAAATACGCAGTTAGATAAAATGCTAGACGAAGGCAAAATCACACTACCTAATGATGAATATGAAAGAAAAGAATATGCTTATACAAAAAATACATTAGAACTAAATGGATATAAACATTATGAAATATCAAACTTTGCACAAGAAGGATATGAATCAAAACATAATGTAAATTGCTGGAAACAAAAAGAATATATAGGGCTTGGGGTAGCCGCACATTCATATATAAATGGAATTAGATTTTCAAATACAACCAATTTACCAAAATATTTAAAAAATGAAAAATTTGAGATACAAAATGAGAAAGAAATAGAAGAATTAAAAAAGAAAATAGATAAACAAAATAATGAATATAAGCTACCATTAAAAATAGGAATAAAAACAATACATGAAATACAAAATGAAGAAGATATGCAAAATGAATATATGATATTAGGACTAAGAATGCTAGAAGGAGTGAAAATATCAGAATTTAAGCAAAAATTTGTAGAAAATCCAATATATTTATTTCGAAAAGAATTAGAAAAATTAGTTGATGAGCAACTAATAGAAATAGACTTAGATAATATAAAATTAACAAGAAAAGGATTAGACTTAGCAAATATAGTCTGGGAAGAATTTGTCTAGAAAGGATATTTATGAAAAAGAAAAAAACTAATTTAGAGTGGAGAAGATTAGATAATTCTGCTAAGATTTTTCCAATTTCAGCAGGAAAAAAATATAGTACAGTTTTTAGATTATCTGCTATTTTAAAAGAAGAAATAGATGAAAAAATTTTAAAAGAAGCGGTAAATAAATCTTTAGAGAAATATAAATCTTTTAAAGTTAGAATGAAACAAGGATTCTTTTGGAATTATTTAGAATATAATTCAAAAGAACCAGTAATTGAAAAGGAAAGAGATTATCCATGTAAATATATAGATCCAAAAACAAGTAACAATTATTTATTTAAAGTTACTTATTTTGAAAAGAAAATAAATATAGACATATTCCATTCTTTAACAGATGGTAATAATGGTGCAACTTTTTTTAAAGAAATAATTTACAATTATATTGAGCTTGCACATCCTGAAGAGTTTGCTCAAGAATTAAGAACAAGCAGAAAAGTAGATTTTTCGATAGAAGATAGTTATATAAAAAATTATGACAAAAAATCAAAAAACAATTCTTCAACTAAGAAAGCATATGAACTACATGGAAGAAAGATAAAATTTGGAAGAATTTCAGCAATACATGAGTTTATAAATTTAGAGCAGTTAAAACAATTATGCAAAGAAAAAAATGTTACTATAACGCAATATCTAACAGCTGTTTTGATATATTCAATTTATATGGAAAATTATAAGAAAAATAAAGGGAAAAAACCAATAAAAATATGTATCCCAATTAACTTAAAAAAATATTTTCCTTCAAATACGATTTCTAATTTCTTTTCATATATGACTTTGGTAATTGAAAAAGAAAAGTTAGAAAAAGAAAGTTTTGATGAAATTTTAGAATTTGTAAAAAAAGATTTTGAAAAAAAATTAACACAAGAAGAAATTCAAAAAACTATGTCAGCAAATGTAAAACTTGGAATAAATCCATTTATAAAATTAATACCTTTAGTGCTAAAAAAGCCAATAGTGAGGTTAAGTTATTTAGAAATTAGAAAATATACAACAACAACTTTTTCTAATATAGGAAGAATGGGTATTATAGGAAAGTACAAAAATTATATAGATGGATTTTTAATGTTGATAGCTCCTGAACCAGTTGAAAAAATTAAATGTTCAGCATGTTCTTTTGAAAATGAAATAGTCTTTACTTTTACATCTATATTAGATAATAGTGATATAGAAAAAAGGTTTTATGAGTTTTTTAAAGAAAAGGGAGTTCAAATAAAAATAGAAAGTAATGGTGTTTTAGATGTTATATCCACAGAAACTAAGTAGTAAAAAAACTAATATTCTATTAAAAGTAATGTTAGCAATTTCATTAGTGATTGCAGGTATTTTAGTGCTTATAAATAAATTGACATCTCCTGGAGTGCATTGGGCAGCACTATCAAATGCTGGAATTATATATATTTGGATAACAGTTATTTATTCATTAAATAAAAATATAAATATTGCCGCACATGTAATGATACAAACCATTGCAATTTCAATACTTACAGTATTCATAGATTACAGAATAGGATTTTCTGGATGGTCTTTAGAATTATCAATACCGATTATATTGATAATTGCAAATATTACAATGTTTATACTTACTATTGTAAGCCACAGAAAATACATTAGATATGCAATCTATCAGCTTATTATATGTATTTTTAGTTTATTACCACCTTATTTTATATATAAACATATGGTATCAAATGTAGTATTATGTTATGTAGCAATTGGGATTTCAATTTTGAATTTTTTGATAACAATTATTTTATGTGCAAAAGATGTAAAAGAAGCAATTATTAGAAAATTTCATATTTAAAACACTTGACATTAAAAATACAAAGTAGTAAAATACTTAGGCGACTAATTAATGTGGGGTGTGAAAAATGGAAGATGAAGAAATAGGAAAATATGTGCATATGCTCTCAAGACAGCTAAAAATGAAGTTAGATAGTGTTATTGCAAAATATGGAATTACTGGAACACAAGCTGGAATAATAAGGTTCATATATGACAAATCAAAAAACAAAGATATTTTTGCAAAAGACATCGAAGAAGAATTCGAAATAAAAGGAGCATCAGTTGCTGGAATATTGCAATTAATGGAAAAGAAAGAATTAATAACAAGATTGCCAGTAGACAAAGATGCCAGATTCAAAAAATTAGTATTAACAGAAAAAGCATTAAACTTAAGAAAAGAAATGGAATTTGACTTTAATGAAGTAGAAAAAAATATGAAAAAGGGAATAACTAAAAAAGATATTAATATTTTTCTAAAACTAATCAAAAAAATGTTAAACAATATATCATCACTAAAAGTTTAAATTCATGAATCTTGACTGACATGAATTTTTAAAATTAATTGTAAATGCAAGCATAAAATATTAATATGCTAAAAAATATAATAAAAATGAAGGAGGAAAAATGAAAATGTTAAAAAAACTAGCAAGCTATATTAAAGACTACAAAAAAGACACCATTTTAACACCAATATTCGTAATACTAGAAGTAGTAATGGAAGTAATAATACCATTATTAATGGCTAGAATTATAGATGTCGGAATACAAAATGGAGATGTTCATTACATACTAGAAATGGGAGCTTTATTAATTGTTTCAGCAATTTTATCTTTAACATTTGGAATGTTATCAGGAAGATATGCAGCAAAAGCATCATCAGGGTATGCCAAAAATTTAAGAAAAGCAATGTTCCACAAAGTCCAAGATTATTCATTTGAGAACATAGACAAATTCTCAACATCAAGTTTAGTAACTCGTATGACAACAGATGTTACAAATGTTCAAATGGCATTTCAAATGATAATAAGAATATTAGTTAGAGGACCAATAATGATGATATTTGCATTAATTATGGTAATGACAATAAGCTTTAAATTATCTGTGATATTCTTAGTTGCAATACCAGTTTTAGGAGCAATATTATTTTTCATAGCAATAAAAGCACACCCAAATTTTGAAAGAGTATTCAAAAAATATGATAAATTAAATAGAGTTGTACAAGAAAATGTTTCAGCAATAAGAGTAGTAAAAGCATATGTTAGAGAATCTTTCGAAGAGAAAAAATTCAAAGAAGTAAATGATGAAGTATATACAAACTTCAAAAAAGCAGAAAAAATAGTAGCATTTAACGGACCAGTTATGCAGTTTACAATATATACATGTATATTATTAATTTCTTGGATAGGTACACAATTAATATTTGGTGGAGAAATGCAAACAGGACAATTATCAAGTATCATTACATATGCATGGCAAATATTAGCAAGTTTAATGATGTTATCAATGGTATTTGTTATGATTATAATGGCACAATCATCAGCAGAAAGAATTATAGAAGTAATAGATGAAGAACCAACAATAATGGATAAAGAAAACCCAGTAAAGGAAGTAAAAAATGGTTCTATAACATTTGAAAACGTAAGCTTCCAATATAGTGATGAGAAAAATGAAGATAAGTATGCACTAGAAAATATTAATTTAGAAATAAAGGAAGGAGAAACAATAGGAATTATTGGAGGTACAGGAAGTTCAAAATCTACTCTTGTTCAATTAATTCCAAGGTTATATGATGTAACAAAAGGAAGTATAAAAGTTGGTGGAATAGATGTAAGAGACTATGAAATTCATGCATTGAGAGATGCAGTAGCAATGGTATTACAAAAAAATGTACTATTTTCTGGAACTATTGCAGAAAACTTAAGATGGGGAAAGAAAAATGCAGATCAAGAAGAACTAGAAGATGCTTGTAAATTAGCACAAGCAGATGGATTTATCAAAGAATTTCCAAGCAAATATGAAACAGTATTAGACCAAGGAGGTACAAATGTATCAGGAGGTCAAAAGCAAAGAATATGTATTGCAAGAGCAATTTTGAAGAAACCAAAAATATTAATACTAGACGATTCAACAAGTGCAGTAGATACAAAAACTGATAGTTTAATAAGAAAAGCATTTAGAGAAGAAATACCAAATACAACAAAAATAATAATTGCGCAAAGAGTATCTTCAGTAGAAGATGCAGACAAAATCATAGTATTAAATGATGGAAAAATAGATGGAATAGGAACATCTGAAGAATTATTGAAAACAAACGAAATTTACAGAGAAGTATATGAAACTCAAATGAAAGGAGGAGACGAAGATGCAGAAAACTAAAGGAAAGAAAAGACATACAATAAAAAGATTATTAAAATATGTAACAGAAAGTTATAAACTACAACTAGCAGTTGTTTTAATAAGTATTATAATCAGTGCTTTAGTTGGTGTTATTGGTACACAATTTATAAAATATTTAATAGATGATTTTATAACTCCTCTTTTAGGAAGCAATGCACCTGATTATACAGGATTATTAAATGCAATAATGGTAATGGCGTTAATTTATTTAGTTGGTGTTATATGTACATACATATATAATAGATTAATGATCAACATATCACAAGGAGTATTAAACAAAATTCGTAAGCAAATGTTTAATCATATGCAAAAATTACCAATTAGATATTTTGATAGTAGAACACATGGAGAAATAATGAGTACATATACAAACGATGTTGATACATTAAGACAAATGTTAAGTCAAAGTATTCCACAAGTATTTTCAGCCTGTGTTTCAATGGTAGCAGTATTAGGAGCTATGTTTGCAACAAATTTATATTTAACATTAGTAGTGCTTGCAATGGTAGTTCTAATGATATTTGTATCAAGATATTTAGGAGGAAACAGCTCAAGATATTTCGTAAAACAACAAGAAGATATAGGAAAAGTAAATGGATATATTGAAGAAATGATGGAAGGACAAAAAGTTGTAAAAGTATTTAATTATGAAGAAGAATCAAAAAATAAATTTGACGATTTAAACGAAGATTTATGTGATAGTATGACAAAAGCTAATATGTATGCAAATATTTTAATGCCATGTATTTCTAATATAGGAAACCTAGGATATGTATTAGTAGCAGTAATTGGTGGTATACTATCAGTAAATGGAATATTAACAATAGGAAGTATAGCAGCATTTTTACAACATGTAAAAGCATTTACAAATCCACTAGGTCAGGTATCTCAACAAATGAACTCAATCGTAATGGCGTTAGCAGGAGCTGAAAGAATTTTTGATTTAATTGATCAAGAAGAAGAAGTTGACGAAGGTTATGTTACTTTAGTAAATGCAAAAATTGAAGATGGAAAAATAGTAGAATCAAAAGAAAGAACAGGAATATGGGCTTGGAAACATCCTCATCAAGATGGAAGAATAACATATACAAGACTTCGTGGTCAAGTTGAATTTGAAAATGTTCAATTTGGATATCAAGAAAATAAAAGAATATTACATGATATAACACTTACTGCAAAAGAAGGTCAAAAAGTATCATTTGTTGGAGCAACAGGAGCAGGAAAAACAACAATAACAAACTTAATTAACAGATTTTATGATATCCAAGAAGGAAAGATTAGATATGACAGAATAAATATTCAAAAAATCAAAAAAGATGACTTAAGAAGATCTTTAGGAATGGTATTACAAGACACAAGCTTATTTACAGGTACAATTAAAGATAATATAAAATACGGAAAACTTGATGCAACAGATGAAGAAGTAATTGAAGCGGCAAAATTATCAAATGCAGATAGATTTATAAATAATTTGCCACAAGGATATGACACAATGATTACAGGAAATGGAGAAGGATTATCACAAGGACAAAGACAATTACTTTCAATCGCAAGAGCAGCATTAAATAATCCACCTGTATTAATACTAGATGAAGCAACTTCAAGTATTGATACTAGAACAGAAAAAATTGTTCAAGATGGTATGGATAAATTAATGAAAGGCAGAACTGTATTTGTAATTGCACATAGACTTTCTACTATTAGAAATTCTGACTTGATTATGGTGCTTGATCATGGTAGAATTATTGAAAGAGGAAATCATGAAGAATTAATTAAACAAAAAGGAACATATTATGGTTTATATACTGGAGCAATAGAGATAGACTAATTTTGAATTTGCAAATTATAAAAAAGATATAAAAATATGTTTTGTTCGGTTGAATTTTAGAAAAAAATATTGTATTATTATTTTGAGCAAATAATAAAACGGCACATTTGCTTGGCAGAGCGATGTGTCGTTTATCATAGTATATTTGTGGTAACCGCATTTCTGCGATTTTCATTTCCTATTGCTATTATACTTGAAATTTTAACATTTGTCAAATTTGATATAAGAATTTTATAAAAAAGAAAGGAATGAATAAAATGAATGATATGACAGTATCAAAAGATATTAAGTACATTGGAGCAAGTGATAACGATTTAAAAATATTTGAAAGTCAATATATTTTAGAAAACGGAATGAGCTATAATTCATATCTAATAAAAGATCAAAAAAATGTAATAATGGATACAGTAGATGAAAGAGTAACAGATAAATGGCTAGAAAACTTAGAAAAAGCATTAGAAGGAGAAAAACCAGATTATTTAGTAATATCACATATGGAGCCAGACCATTCATATAATATAGGATTAATTGCAGAAAAATATCCTGAAATGAAAATAGTAGGGAATCAATTAACATTTAATATGTTGTCAAACTTTTTCCATATGGACTTTTCAAACAGAAAATTTGTGGTGATGGAAGGTGATGTATTAGACATAGGAAAACATAAACTACAATTTTTTATGGCACCAATGGTACATTGGCCAGAAGTAATGGTAACATATGAGCAAACAGAAAAAATCTTATTTTCGGCAGATGGTTTTGGAAAATTTGGTTCAGTAGAAAAAGAAGAAGAATGGGATTGTGAAGCTAGGAGATATTATTTTGGAATAGTTGGAAAATATGGAATGCAAGTACAAGCATTATTAAAAAAAGCAGCTAAATTAGATATTCAAATGATATGTCCACTACATGGACCAATATTAAAAGAAAATTTAGAGTATTACATTGGAAAATATGATACATGGAGTAAATATGAACCAGAAGATGAAGGTGTATTTATTGCTTGTAGTTCAATATATGGAAATACATTAAATGTAGCAAAAGAAATGAAAAAAATGTTAGAAGAAAAAGGCATAGAGAAAGTAGTATTAACAGACTTAACAACTGAAGATTGGGCAGAAGCAGTAGAAGATGCTTTTAGATATTCTCATATGATTGTAGCTTCATCTAGTTATAATACAGGACTATTTCCTCCAATGAAACAATTTTTAGATAGATTACAAGAAAGAAATTATCAAAATAGAACAGTTGGAATTATAGAAAATGGTTCATGGGCACCATCAGCCGGAAAATGTATGAAAGAAATGTTGCAAAATATGAAAAATATCAATATTATAGAACCTACAATAACAATAAAATCAAGAATGAATGAAGAAAATAGAAAACAAATGAGTGAAATGGCTGAAAAAATGTAAAGCCTAGAATAGAGGTTGGTGGTATTATGAAAAAAGAAACAGGCTTAATATTAGTAAAAGACACAAAATTTGATAAAATCAGAAGAAAAATAATGTTATTTATTTACGGAAAAGATTATAAAACTATGGAAAGATATAGCCAACTAATGAGAGTAAATAGACCTACAAATGTAATAATACCAAAACCAACAAAATTGAAATAAAATAAAAGAAATATTAAAAAGATATATGATAAAATTAAAATTTATGTTATAATAAACAAAAAATGGATATACAAGAATGAGTTTAGAAAGACTAACTATTAATTGTCAATAGTTTCTTGAAAAAATTTTTTGTAATTTTGTTAGATAAAAAATTGCATGACAAATAGAAGTTTTTAGGTAATT
>CAJFJY010000020.1 GCA_904384205.1 uncultured Clostridia bacterium
AATGAAATAGTTTTAGCTACTAGCTAAAAATAGGCAAGAAGTTAAATTTTGCTTTTATTACATAAAGGCAGGATTTGATTTCCTGCCTTTTATAATTTTATTTATTTTTTAGTCTTCTGGTTCTACTAAACCATAATTCATTCCATCTTTTAATTTATGTACAACATTTACTTTTCCTGTGTCTACATTTATAAATGTTAAGAAGTTATGTGTTGGTTTTTCTTGTAATTTTAAAACTGCATCTTCTGGAGTTATTGGTTTTATTTCATAATATGATGTTTTTATTATTTCATTTGAGATTTCAGAAACTTTATCATCAATTGTTTCCATCATTTTTAAACTTCCATCTCTCATCATTTTTTCTTTTTTAGTTTTCATTTTTCTAATTTGTCCTTCTAGTATATCTATGTCTTTGTCTATTGAAGCATATAGGTCTTTATCTTCTGTTACTGCTCTATATTTTTCTCCATTTGCATTCACATAGATCTCTGCTATTTGCTCATTTTTTTCTGTTCTTAGTGTTACATCTGCTTCTGCATTTTCAAAATATTTATCAATTCTTTCTAATTTTTTTTCTACATAATCGTTTAATGCATCTGTTATCTTAAGTTCCTTTCCTACTATTTTGATTTTCATAAATATCTCTCCCTTCAATTTGTGTTTTATATGTTGTATTATATATGTAATTGTGTTTTTTTGCAAGTTATATTAAGTATTGTTTTAATCTTTTCGTAACTATTCAGCTATAATTACTTAAAGCCCGTATCAACAATTGATTTCAAAAAAATTGGTGGACATCCTTACTTACAAGTGGAACCAATTTTTTTTGAAACAATTACAGTTAAACAGGTCAATTGTATTTAAGAGCTGAATAGTTACATCTTTTCAATTTTAATTTATTAAAAATATAATATTGGTCTAAATGATGTTGTTTTTCCCTCTTTATATAAAGTACTACGAGTACTAGTATAATCAATATCACTCGAGAAAAGTCCTCCTTCAGTTGTACTTGAATCAGATGATGGATTAGATACATCTATAACTGTTTCTGTTGTCCACTCACAGCAATTTCCTGCTAAATCATATATATTATTCTTTTTATCTATTTCTCCTGTATCATTTAATTTTCCCTCACCTGTTAGTGAGACATCTGAGCTTAATGATAACCCATTTTGCCTAGAATATTTTTTTTCGCTATTCATTTGATTTTTTTGTATAAATAATATTGCTGTATCCCATGCATAACTATTGACTAAATCACTTTTGATTGTACTAAATAAATCTTGACACATATCACTAGCCTTATGCTGTGTAATATTATTCCATGGTTGCACTCCTTTTTTAGTTACCAATTTCAAATTTTCTCCATCTTTGGCTACATACCCTGTCCAATTAGGATCTCCATTTATATTTTGACTTTCAACTTTTTGTTCATCATAACCTACTACACCTGCTTCATATCTAGCAATATAATATCCTCCATTATCTCTTACACTTTGTATAAAATTCTTTAATTCTCTTGCTGGTTTGTTTTGATGTCCATCTATTGAATATTCTATAAAAGATAATAAAGAGTCTTTTCCTGTTTCTAACTTCTCATCTAATATTGCTGGCGTTAACTCTTTGTCTATGTTTCCATTTTCATCAAATACATACCTTCCTAATACTATTTCTCCATTTACTGCATCTTGTATAGTCTTTCCTCCATCGCCTTCTGCCTCTTGTAATACTCCATCTATAGGTATCCATACATATTGATTTCCTTCATTATTTATATCATTAGAAACATTTGAAATTACTAATCCATCTGCTATGCTTATACATTCAGGAACTACTGCAAATCCTGATGGTATTTGGGCTGTATAGCCATTATTAGTAACTTGCCTCTGTTCATTTGAAACAATATATATACTATCAATCACTTCTGCAGTTAACAATTCTGACTGCACTTCATCCCCATGCTTTAATCTAACTTCATATGTTCCTGATTGTGTTACTTCAAATGTATATGTACTTCCAGTGAATTCTCCCGCATCTTTCCAATTTTCGTCTCCTTGTAATCTGTATTGTACTTCCCATTTATCTATATATCCTGTATAATTAACATTAGAAATTATAATTTTCCCACCATCATTTGTTGGCTCTCCTGTAGCTTCAAATGTTAATTCTCCTATTTGATTATTATATTGCACATTATATCCACCATTTTCTATTTGCTCTAGCATATAATAATCTACATCTTCATATGTTACTGGTTCTGTTGCTATTATTATTCTTTCTTTTAAATTGATATAATAATCTTTTGTTATTCCATCTATTCCTAAATTTTTTGTTAAATATTCTTGACTAAAATATCGAAAGTCATTTTCTATTGTATTTATTTCTCCTTCTTTGCCATTTAATACTGATGAAATTTCATTAACACTAAATATATCTTTTTGAGAATCTGTCATTTCTACTCCATAAGCTAACAATTCATCATTTGATTTATCTTGTTTTAAAGCGTTTACTTCATTTTGAAGCAGTTGTAATTCTGTCTTAAAAGCTGTATATTGTGCAAATTTTACTGTTGATATTCCACTTACTGTTGCAATACTTGCTAAGATAATTAATACTATAACAATTATAACTACAGAAACTAGTGTAATTCCTTTTTCATTCTTGATACTCTTTTTCATTAGTTGCCTCCTAAAATAATAATTAAGCATATTATTTGAATTTACTTGTTGATGCTTACAGAATGCTTATTTGGCTGGGCTGGTGTGATTCGAACACACGAATGTCGGAGTCAGAGTCCGATGCCTTACCGCTTGGCGACAGCCCAATTTATATACTTATATTAGCATAAAAAGATTTTTTTGTCCATAGCAGAATAATAAAAAATGGCATCTTGTACATAAAATGCCATTTTCTATTTTCATTTCATATTAAATGTTCCAACATCTTTATTCCATGTATTTATAACATGTTCTTTTTCTGATTTTGGTACCAATGTCATTCTAAAAGCTGACATCGGCTTATTGTAACTATACATACATTCTTCTCCATCTGAACATGTTTCTATCCAACCATAATTATCAACGAGTAGTTGATATACAATTGAGTAATATGATTCATCTTTTAATTTTAAAGTAATTCCAGATACTCCATAATGATATTCATTTGCTATTTTGATTGGTATCGGATTATTCCCATTTATATCAGTCTTTAATTCTTCATTTATTTTACTACCTCCAAATTGAAAATATGATTTGTTATCAATTTTTATTAGGTCTTTTGAGTTCATTGATTTCCATGTTGATTTGCTTGGATTATATCCATAATTATATATTAATCCTGAAGTTCCGCATATTCCTTTTGTTCCTTCTCCCCAATGTGTATATACAAATGCTCGAGCTTTTATAAAATCTTTATCAACGTCTCCTTCAAAATTGAATGCTAATGCTTCAGTTTTGTAGCTAGGATCTTTCAATACTGCATCTTTTCCAGCAATGTCATAATTTCCATACCCATATGACCAACCAACTTGTGAATTATGTGATGCATATATAATTTTTATATATGTTGCTTTTGTAATATCTATATTAACTTTAGTGCTATTTTGAGCATAGTCAATAATTTCTAGCATATATAATGTATTTGATAAAAATTCTTTCTCCATTTTAGTATTATTTTCTTTAGAGTTCCATCCTTCAATATCTCTAATTGATTCATTAGTATTTATAACTCCATTTACTCTGCCATCTTCTATTTTTTCTTCCTCAAATGTTACTTTTGGTGTTATATTGTCAATAGTTATTCCTGTATTTATTGAAAGTTCTGCATTTTTCAACCCACCTAAATCGGTAATCGCTCCTTCTTCTATTACAATTTTAAGCAATCCATTTTCTGTTAAATTATTTAATACTATCTCATAAATATACGTATTTCCACTTTTCATAATTAAATTAACTTTTATATCTTTTTTATTTATATCCTTATTTGCTATTTTTATTTTTACTTCATTACTTTCCAATCTGTCATTCCCAATATTATGCTCTGTTACTTTTACATTTACTTTAATTTCATGTGTCTTATTTGCATATTTTTCATAATCTTTATTTGTATTTGTAACTCCTATGTATTCTATTATTGGTTTTGTCCTATCTATATTTAAATATGCTACATCAAATTCAAATTCAAATATGTATTTGGCATTTGCAATGCTATTTAGATTAATTATTAGTAGAATTAAAATTATGAATATTACATTTTTCTTTTTCAATATTTTTTCTCCTTCCTATTAATAACTTTATTTTTTCATTTCATATTTAATTTTATTTAAATTCGTTAATTTGTTGATTGTTCTCCATATGTATAAATATCAAAAATATATTTATCTATATTTTGGGAATCTTTTGTATCTTGGATATTTCCTTTTTCTTCATTTTCATAATTCCAATTCCATTCTATTGTAACTACTTTACTTTCTCCTTTTTTTAAGTAACCTTTTAAATATTTTGATAAATCTTCTATTTTATTTGAATAAATATTTGTGTTTGCTATTTTGAATTCTAAGTTTTGTGGCTTTTCATTTTTACTTATAAAATATATTTGATATTCAGAATCTTTATTTGTTTTTATAACTATATCAAAACTTCCACTAATTCCTGGTGCTATTTTCTCATTTACTAATTTTTTTGAATTTATAGTGTCGGTTAAGTTAACATTAGCAAAATTCATATTTTTATATGTGATGTTAAAAATATATTGTGCCTTTATATTTTCAGATTTTTCATTATAATTTATAGATTGCATTTCATTTGGGATTTGTTCAGATTTAAAAACATCTCCTAAGAATTTTAAAAATAATATATCATCTTGTATAAAATTAAATTTTAATTTACTTAACATTATAATTAATATGACAAGTATTGTTAATATGAGAAGTATTATTTTATATTTTTTCTTATTTTTCAATTAATACCTCCTATATCTTTTTTTGTTCTGAATGTATTTTTATTTGTATTGTTTCAATGATATTATAAATATTTTTTGATTTATTTTTGTCATATTTTATCTTCAAAAGATAGTTATGATCTTCTTTTTCATTTTTACCTATATTAAAATAGTCTGTTGTATTTTCATTTAATGCTATTTCAACATTGTCCCTATATAATTCAAAATTTATCGATTCATCAACATCTGCTTTAATTTCTATCTTATAATGTAATAATGCTTCATTTATTTCATTATCATTATAATTTCGTACACTGAATCTATACTCACCAATATTTTTTTCTGCTGTTATATTTATTTTTTCATTAGAATCTACAACTATGACTGGATTGCTTATTTCTGCTGTTGAATTTATTTTTATTTCCGAAAAGCTTTTACTTAAACTATATCCTGTTAAAAATAGAATTAATATTATCAAAAATAGTAGTAATATAGTTAGAATTTTTAAATTGCTTTTCTTTATATCAAATCTTTTAAACCTTTTTGTATTATGTTTCTTTATATCAAACTTATTTATTTTTATTGCATCTTTTTTTATTTTTCCATATTTCTTTTTATTTGTTTTTCTAAATATTTCTTTTATATTTTTCATTTTTCTCCTTATTTTTTTATTTAGGTTTTTATTAGGTTTTACCTATAAACCTTTTTAATATTGGTATATCGGTTTAAGAAAAAATATACATATTATTTTTTTAATAAACCGATTACCAAAAATGGATGATTTTTCCTAGAACCTGATTTTTTCTTACTTTTTCTTTATCTTCTGTGTTGTTATTGTCTCCTTTTGTAATAAATCCATCTTCATATTTCTCAATTATTCTATGTGTTATTAAATTTTTATCATTATCTATGTAAGTTATAATGTCTCCTACTTCATAGTCTTTTTGTTTTTTTACTACAATCTTATCTCCTTTTTCAAATGTTGGTTTCATACTATCAGACATAACATTAAGTATTGTTATTCCAAATGGTTGTATTGGTTTATTACTTGGACAATTCATTTTTAGAAATAAACTTATTAGAAAAAAAACAATTGATATAACTAAAATAACATTTACTTTTTTTGATTTATTTTTTGTTTTTTGTTTCATAATTAATTTTGTGGTAAGATTTGTGTTCCTGTAACTAAAACGTCAAATGAATAATCTAAATTTGATTTCGCATATTCTGTTTGTATTCTATCATTTTCTGCAATTTCTGTTTCATTATCACCAACTTGATATAACCATTCCCAAAGTATTAAAATAGTTCTTTCTTTTTCTCCTTCGCTTGCATAAATTGTACCTTCTACAGCTTCACCTAATTCACTAAGAGAATTATAATTTTTATTATCATATGTAAATATCATGTTTGGTGGTAAATTTGTTTCATTAAGGAACTGCACTTTATAATTAATTCCTACATCTGCACCTCTTGCATCTATATTAATTTCAAACATTCCATATGTACCTGGTGCTATTTTATTATTTCTTACACTGTCAATATCTGCTGTTGACGCTAGATTGATAGTTTGTACTTCTTCACTCGAACCATTTACTTTAAAATCCCATTTTGCTACTGTTGCAGTTCCTACTCCTCTTACTTCTGTCATATATTTAGAAAATGTTTGTCCTCCTATAAGTAAAAGGCATAAAGTTGCTATTATAGCAAATAGAATTATTATTTTTTTCTTTTTTGTCAATAAAATTCCTCCATTCATTTTTATATTTTATTTTTTTGGATAATTTTGAATCTACTTATTTTTACTTTTGAATAAATTCAGATTATGATAAAGATTTGAAACTAAAAATAAAATTGAAATATGAAAATGTGATTACATTATATTTGTCTAATTTTCTTTTGTCAATAGTTTTACATAAAGAATTCATCGCAAATTTCGACAAAATTGGAATCTATAAATTAGAATTAGAACTCATGTGTTATTGTTTTATACATATATTTTTAATTCTGCATAAAATTATAACAATGAGTTCTTCTGATTTCTATTTTTTATTTACTGCTACCACTCCCCCTAATATTCCGAAAAATATTGATACTATTATCATTATTATCGATGCAAGATTTAATGAGAAATTTCCATTTAATGTGCTTGATATTAAATATAAGAATAAAATATATATTAAGCCAACCATTGCCCCATTTAATAATCCATTTTTTTCAATTTTTCTATTTCCCATTGTACTTCCTATAAGTAAACTTACTGCTGTTATTATTATTACTACAGGGGATATAGTATTTTCTTGAATGTTTGTAAATGTGAGTATTGCTGCAAAAATTATAAGTAATATAAATGTAGTTACTAGTGATATTACAACTCCTTTGAAAATTGAAATTAAATTTTTATTTTCTGAAATTTGTTTTGTATCCATATTCGCTTGTTCCTCCTAAATCTATTTATACAAATTTATGTATTTAAAAATAGATTTAGAACATATAATTGCAATTAAAATACTTAAAATATACACACAAATTATATTACTTTCTGTGATACATACCTTAATTTTATTTTGCAAAACAAAAAACTCCTATTATTAGGAGTTTAAGTGGTGCTCCCTCAAGGATTCGAACCTTGGACCCACCGGTTATGAGCCGGTTGCTCTGACCAACTGAGCTAAGGGAGCATTTATTTTTTATTGCTCAACGCAAGATAAAGTATAAACTATTTTTTTTTACTTGTCAAGTAGTTTTTTAAATTTTTTTCATTTGCTGGGTATTTATCTATATTAGTTTAAAACCTATGCCAACAATAGAACACAGCTTTTAACACTGTGTTCTATTGAAAACTTTGGAAAAATAATGTATGAAATATGCTAATTTAGAATTATTTATCTCCTTGTCCTTCTGGTAAAGCTGGATAATCTAATACTACTCTAATCTTCATTACATATTTAATTGCTCTTACAAATTTGCTATTTTTAATTCTTTGCCATAATGAAGGTTTTTCCTCAAATGTTGTTGCTGCAACATATTGCTCTTTTGCTTGTTGTTCAGCAGTTGATTCTGTGCTTTGTACTTGAACTTGTTCTTGTATATTTTCTTCTACTGCTTGTACGTTT
The DNA here is from genome assembly GCA_904384205.1 of uncultured Clostridia bacterium. Lineage (GTDB taxonomy): Bacteria > Bacillota > Clostridia > TANB77 > CAG-508 > CAG-269. The sequence goes on from CAJFJY010000020.1 coordinate 8,055, forward strand.
ACATTAGCATTTTCTTCTTGAGCTGGCTGTGTAACTTTTTGTGGTTGTTCTTCAAAAGTTTCTACTGGTGTTGGTATTGTTTTTAAAGCATCTGCAACTTCAATTCCAATATAACTTAATGCTTTTGATCTATCTTCTATTCTTTCCATATCTATTTCTATATGTAAATTTGATTCTAAGTTATTTATTCTTGCATGTAATAATTTCATTGCATCTTGATAATTTTGAGATTGATCACTTTTAGCTTTTCCAATAATATTTAGTGTTTCTATAATGTCTTCAGGGAAATTTTCTTCTGCTTTTTTTACTGCATCTTTCCAGCTTTTATCTTTTTCTTGTGCTAATTCAACTAATTCTTTTAATTGCCCTGCTAAAGCTATGTTCTCTTCTCTTTGCCTGATTAATTCTTCTACTCTTTTAGTATTTTCTTCAAATTGATTTGTAGCGAATTCTACTAATCCGTAAGCAGCCTTATATACACTACTTGGGAAATTCTTCTTTTTAGGATATTCATTTAAATATGTTTTTATTGATTCAACTAAATCTTTAAAATATGTATCTTCTTCTAGTTGAACTATTTGTTTTTTACTTTTAGGGTTTATTAATTTTTGTACTTTATCTATATTTGATAATATTTTCTCTTCCGTGATTACCATTCTCACGTTTACTATGCCAGATTTAGACATGTAAACTACCTCCTTTATCCTACACTTAATTGCTTATTATTCGTATTTCATCTATAATTATACATTAATTAACAAAAAACTACAATAGAATTGTAGCTTTTTTTGATTACATTTTAGTTACAAAATTGTTACATTTTTGTTACAATACTGTTTTTATTTCTTCATGTCTTTTTATTTTTTGTGTTGTCGTTTTTATTAACTCTTTGTCTGTAACTATTATGTCTCTAATATATTTATATGGTGGCATTGTTTTATTTATCTTTTTAACTTCATTCCATAATTTTTCTTTTATATCTTCAATTTCTGTTAGACCATATTCTTCCTTCATAATTTCTGGGTCATATACTACTTTAACACAGATTTTATAATCTCCATCATCTTCTGGTCTTCCATAAACAAAACTTTCTTTTACACCTTCTATTTTATTTACTAAAGCTTCTAGTTCTTCTGGGAAAATGTTTTTACCATTTTTAAGAACTATTACAAATTTCTTTCTACCTGTGATAAATATAAATCCATCTTTATCAATTCTTGCTAAATCTCCTGTATGTAACCATCCATCTGGTTCAATAGTTTCTTTAGTTGCTTCTTCATTGTTATAATATCCAAGCATAACTGTTGGACCTTTAACCATTAATTCCCCTATTCCATCTTCATCTTTATCAGCTAATTTTACCTCTAAGCTTGGAAATGCCTTTCCAATAGAACCTATTCTTTGATATTTATCATCTTCTGCTGCAACAACTGGAGATGTTTCTGTTAAACCATATCCTTGATAAATTGTAAATCCTAAATCTGAAAATGCTTTTTCCACTTCTGGATCTAATGCTGCACCACCTGCAACAAATAATCTTAGTTTAGTTCCTACTGCTTCATGTACTTCTGCAAATAATTTTTGTCTTATATCTATCCCAAACTTTCTTAGAAAATTACTAATTTTTATACCTTTTTGTACTTTTTCCCATTTTCCTTTTTTCTCTATTCCTTTTTTTACTTTTCTGAACATTCCTTCATAAAGTGCTGGGACAGAAATCATGGCTGTTATATCAAATTCTTTTATGTTATCACCAATATGTCTTATTCCATCACAAAATGCAATTGAACATCCTGCAGATATTGGATATAAAAATCCTACTGTTGATTCAAAAGTATGGTGCAATGGTAAAAATGATAGCATTCTATCTTCTGGTACTAATTTTATAGTAGATGCAATGTCAAATAAATTGCTAACTATATTTTTTTGTGAAAGCATTACTGCTTTTGACATAGCTGTTGTTCCTGATGTAAATAGCATTATGTTCATTACATCTGGATTAATTTGGGCATCTACAAATTCTTTATTATCATTATCTAATAATTGTTTTCCTTCTTCAATTAATTGTTTAAAAGAATATATATCATTTTCATTCTTCTCTAAATTCATTGATATGAAAAATTTGATCTTTGTATTACCCTTATCTTTCAACTTTTTCATTATATCATTATATTTGTCTGTATAGAAAATCGCTTCAACTTCTGAACGTAATATCAAACTTTCAATTTCATTATCTGGTAAAGATTTATCTAGTGGAACAACAATACCTGTTCCGCAAACTATTGCTAAATAGCTTACACACCATTCATAGCAATTTTCTCCAATTACAGCTATTCTTTTATCTTTTAATCCCAAATCAATCAATTTTGTTCCTAACTCATCTACTTGTGTTCTAAATTCCTTATGTGATATTTCTCTAAATTTTCCCGGAACATCTGTCCTAAATATGTATGCTGGTCTTTCTCCATATTTTTCTCCTGATTTTTTAAGCATATCTTTAATATCTGTAAATTTTTCGACTTTGTACACTGGTTCTCTCATTTTTCTTTTCCTTTCTAGGTATAATTTTAGTTTTGTGAAATAATTTTTTACCCTTTTTTATTGTATAGGAAAAATCGACTTTTATCTTGACCTTATACGGATTTTTCCGTATACAACAAGGTTAGGCTTCCTATATTAGTGAAGTACTGCGAAGCAGTCTTCACATGTGTGCGTCGAAATCTTTCATTCGTTAATGCACGCCTTTCTTATTTTTAATCCTTCTATTATTGTATTTTCATATTCTCTATACAAGCTCATTATATCTATATTTTCATTTCTTAATTTATATACTAATGTTGAACCAATCAATCCATAAATTTCTGATGCTATGACTTTTGGATTTCCTTGCTTTATCTCATTTTGGTCAATTCCTTCTTTTACAATTTGTTCTATTTTACTAATGTACTCATATACATGATTTTGACATTTTTGGTTTCTAGCTTCTTTTCCATAAAATTGACTTAATAAAATTGTTATTAAATCTTCATATTTGACAACAATCTTTATTTGAATTAAAACAATTGCTTTTAGTTTATCTATATAATTTGATAGTTTTGAGGTTTTTATATCAATACTATTTTGCAAAAGTTTCATTCCTTCTTCGATTAAAAAATTAAAAATTTCTTCTTTACTAGAAAAATGATAATATAATGTGCCTTTGGCAACTCCAACTGTTGCCGTTATTTCTTCTATGCTTGTTGCTTCATATCCTTTTTCTGCAAATAATTTCATGGAAGTTTCAAATATCTTTCTTTTCGTTTTATTCATAATATTTTAATCCTTTCAATATGAATTTAAGCATATCCTTATTATATATGTATTTATTCAATATTGCAATAGTTTTAAAATTTTTGTACAACTTATTCTAATAAACTATTGTAACTATTCAAAAAGTATTCAAAAATTACTTTACAATTTTTAATATTTAATATACAATTACGATAATAATTCTGAAGAAAAATGGAAATAATATACTTAAAAAATGGAGGGAAAACCAATGAAGAAAAAAAATGAGCTAAATTATCAAAAATTGAAATATGTATGTGATGAATCTATGTTAGATTTTGAAACTACTGAAGAATTAGAACCTATCCAAGAAGGAATAGGTCAAGACAGAGGAATTAAAGCATTAGAATTTGGTATTCAAGTTGATGTAAAAGGCTACAATTTATACATTGAAGGACCTAGTGGTGTAGGTAAAACACTTTATACAAAAAATTATTTAAATAAAGTTTCAACTAAAAAGAAGGTTCCAAATGATTGGTGCTATATATACAATTTTGATAATCCGAATGAACCAATTGCTGTATCACTTCCAGCAGGTCAAGGCAAAGAATTTAAAGATAGCATGGATGGTTTCATAGAAGAAATTAAAAAAGACATTAAAAAAACATTTAATGCTGATGATTTTGAAAAAGAAAAATCTTTGATTAAACAAGAATTTGAACAAAAAAGAAGTGGATTATTAGAAAAACTAAATGAAGATGCACAAAAATATAATTTTCAAGTAAAAGCTTCTCAAAATGGTATATATATGATGCCAATCCTTGATGGAAGAGTAATTGAAGAAGAAGAATTTGAAAAACTTTCAGATGAAGTTAAAGCAGAATATGAAAATAAATCTACTTTAGTTCAAGAACAAATAATGAATGTTATTGGTCAAATAAAAGAAATAGAACGTCAATCTGATAAAAGAATATCTGAATGGCAATCAAATATTGCTCTTCTTACTATAAATGTCCATATTAATTATTTGAAAAGTAAATATAAGAGAAATAAAAAAATTAATAAGTTTTTAAATGATGTAAAACAAGATGTATTAAAAAATGTATCTTATTTCTTAGAGGAAGATAAAATAAATGCACAAAATCCTAATGTTCCACCAAATATGAGAAAACCTGATCCTTCATTAAATTATAGAGTTAATCTTTTTGTTGATAACTCAAATAGAGATGGTGCTCCTGTAATAATGGATTCAAATTATTCATTTCCTAATATTTTTGGAATGTTGGAATATGAAAATTATTATGGTGCTTTAAAAACAGATCATACAATGTTAAAACCTGGTCTTTTACATTTAGCAAATGGTGGATATATTATTTTTCAAGCTAAAGATTTACTTTCAAATTCACTTTGCTATGAAACTTTGAAAAAGGCTTTAAGAATGAAAGAATTAGGTATTGAGAATATTAATGAACAAAGAGCATCAATGCTTATGGTGTCTTTAAAACCTGAACCTATTCCTTTAGATTTAAAAGTTATTTTGATTGGCAATAGCAATATTTACCAAACTTTACTTGCTATGGATTCAGACTTTAGGAAATTATTTAAAATAAAAGTTGAATTTGAAGATGATGCACCTATAACAAAAGACAATCTAAATAAATTAGCTAGAATAGTTCATGGTTTCTGTGAACATCAAGATTTACCTGAATTAGATAAAAGCGCTATGGCAAGACTTATAGAATATGCTTCAAAACTTGCAGGAAGCCATTCAAAAATATCAACAAGGTTCGACGATTTAGTTCAAATAGTTGGAGAAGCAGCAACATGGGCTAAAATTTCAAAATCTAAAATAGTAACTGAAAAACATATATCAAAAGCATTAGAAGAACAAATCAATAGAGTTAAAAAATACGATACAAAATATATGGAAATGATACAAGATAACTCACTATTAATTGATACATCAGGATTTGAGGTGGGAACATTAAATGGTTTAACAGTTATGACTATTGGAGATTACTCTTTTGGAAAACCTACAAAAATAACAGTTAATACTTATACTGGAAAAAGCGGAATTATAAATATAGAAAGAGAAGTTGAAATTTCTGGGCCATCTCATTCTAAGGGTGTATTAATTTTAACAGGATATTTAGGCGAAATGTTTGCGCAAGATATTCCTCTTAGTTTAACAGCAAGTATTTGTTTTGAACAATTATATAATGGTGTAGATGGTGATAGTGCATCAAGTACAGAACTTTATGGATTACTTTCTAGTCTTTCTGGAATACCAATTAATCAAGCAATTGCAGTTACTGGATCTGTAAATCAGAAAGGTCAGATTCAACCAATTGGTGGTGTTAATGAAAAAATTGAAGGATATTTTCAAATATGTAAAATGAGAGGCTTGACTGGTGAACATGGTGTTATGATACCAGTACAAAACATTGATAATCTTCAACTTTCAGATGAAATAATTGAAGCTGTTAAGAATAAACAATTCCATATTTATTCTGTTTCAACAATAGAAGAAGGAATTGAAGTTTTAACTGGTGTACCTGCTGGTAAAAAGGATGCAAGTGGACACTTCCCTGCTGGTACAATAAATTACTTGGTTTATGAAAAATTAAAAAAATATGCAAAAATAAGCGAAAAAGGGATTTAGGGACGGTCCTTAAAATCCCTCCTAGGAGGGATTTGGGGACGATCTTTATTTTTTTGTCAAAGGGGACGGAGATTTTTGACACAATTTAAAATAAATTGCCAAAAACCCCCGTCCCTTTTGGCACCTTTTGGCAATTTTTCATTTTAAAATATATTTTTTAGATTCACTTTATATTTTTCTACAATATGTTCAAGAATATAAATAGTTTTATCAACTTCATTCATTGCTTCTCCTAATTCTTCTGATTTAGTATAAGATTTTATTGAAACTATACCAGTTTTTACTTTTTCTAATTCTTCATGTTCAATGAAATATGCCCATTTATTATAATTTTCATTCCATTTATTTTCTATATTATCTATTTTTTCTGTTAATGTACTTATTTCTGAGTTGCTCTCTATCATTGTTTCTAATTCTTGTAATTCTTTTGTTATTTCATCAGCAGAATTTTTTGAATATTTTTGAGTAATTATATCTCCAATAATTATGAATATTAAAATAATAATACACACTATAATTTCTTTTTTCATTTTGAGTAATATTCCTTTCTCCAAACTCAAGTTTTACTAAAATTTTAATATTTCTTTTTTCTTTTTTCTTTCTTTTGACAAAAAATTTGACCTTTTCCATCTAGTGTTGCTAATAATACTTCATTTGGTTTCATCTTAAATTTTCCTATTTCTTTTTCTAACCAATTATAATCTTTTCCTGTTTTTATTAAATTTTCTTTCATAATTTTTCCATCAATTATTAAGTCATATGAAATTCCTTCATAATCTGGCATAATATTAAAATCTGCTGGTATTGTATTTCTTTTGTCTGGTTTTTGGATTACAGTGACTTGTCCACTAGTTTCTAATATTGCATATTCTACATCTCCTATATTTACTATATTATTTCCTCTTAATCTTTCTTGTAATTCATTTATTGTAAATCTTTCCTTTTTTAAAGCTTCTTCATCTATTTTTCCTCTATATATTAATATTCTTGGTTTTCCACAAATTATTTCTCTTGCTTTTATACTTTTTATATTGATAATTGAAATTATTAGATGCATTAATAAAAGCCCTAAAATTGGTATAATTCCATTAGAAATTGGAATTCCTACATCTGTCATTGGCATTGTTACCAAATCTGCTATCATTATTGAAATTGCAAGTTCAAATGGCTGGAGTTGTCCTATTTCTCTTTTTCCCATCAATCTCATTATAATTAGTACAAAAATATATAATATTATCGATCTAAAAAAAGTAATTAACATAAATTCACCTTATTTCATTATTTTTATGTTTAGTGTTAATTTTATTATTATTTTAGGCTGTTACGCTTTAAGTTTTTTATTTTTATTTTTTACAAAATTTAACTTTTTTATACTTAAATTTTTGAATAAATATTAATTAATTGTTAATAATAATTTTAGAACCTTAAATTTTTATAACATAATGATCAAAAAACTAAGGAGGTTATTAAACATGTCAAATACAGATTCAAATGTAAAAAGTGGTACATCCACTGTTTGGCAAATTGTAGGTAGATTAGTCGGTGCTGCTATTGTTTTAGCAATTACTGCATTTTTCACACCTGGATTTAGTATAAATAATATATGGGCTTTAGCAATAGCTGCTGTTGTTTTAACAGCTATTGACTATTTAATAGCAAAATTCACAGGTCTTCATGCTAGTCCTTTTGGTAAAGGATTTGTAGGGTTTGCTTTAGCTGCAATTACTCTTTATGTTACACAATTTTTCGTTGCAGGATATTCAATTTCTTGGGTTGCTGCAATAATAGGTGCTTTAATATATGGTGTAATCGACTATTTTCTACCTGGAAATCAGGCTATGTAGCAAACATTTTTTAGCAATGTTTCTACTAATAATTAGTAAAGTGGGGCTATGTATATATTTTCCGATTAAAATATATACACAGCCCCACTTGTTTTTGACGTTATATTTATTTTTTTGCTTTATATTAATTTTTTACTTATTTTAATCTTTTTTAGGTACTATATTACCTTCTATATTTCCTTTGCAAATACTATTTGGAGGAACAAAACCTCTAACAAAAGTAAGAGGATAAATATTTGTGTTTTTACCAATAATTGTTCCTGGATTTAATACAGAATTGCACCCAACTTCTGAATAATCTCCAATCATTGCGCCTACTTTTCTCAAGTTTGTTTCTATTTGCTCTTTTCCATTTTTTATAACCACATCTTTTTTATCTGCTTTTATATTTGCTGCTTTTGTCCCTGCTCCTAGGTGTGCTTTATATCCTAATATAGAATCACCTACATAATTATAATGTGCTACTTGAACATTATCAAACAAAATGGCATTTTTTAATTCTGTTGAATTTCCTACTACTGCATTTTTTCCTACTATAGCTTTTCCTCTTATAAAAGCACAATGTCTAAGTTCTGCTCCTTTATCTATTATTGTAGGTCCTTTTATACATGCTGATTCATATATATTTGCGTCTTTTGCAATCCAAACATTTTCGCTAACTTGTTCATATTCTTCTTTATTTAAAGTTTTGCCTAAATTTATGATAAAATTTTCTATTTCTGGTAAAACTTCCCATGGATATGTAAATTTACTTAACAAATCTTTGGCTATGGTATTTTCTAAACTATATAAATTGACAATTTTGCATTCATCTAACATGATTTTTAACTCCTTTTATACATTTAGGGATCAGGGGACGTACCTTAAAATCCCTATTTTGTAGTATATAATTATATTGTGAAAATATATATTAAAATTCCGTTCTTTGCTGGTCGGACTTATCATATAAAGTAGTTTAGCAATAATTTCATAAGATGAGCAGTTGCGCTGGACTGGTCTATACTAATTGGCATCCTCCCAAACTTCGCATCACTACATTTTAATATATATTTTCACATAAATAAATTAAATTTTTAATAGGGATTTTAAGGTACGTCCCCTATTCCCTATTTCGGTTCCAGAATTTTTCGTATAGCTCTTTTGCTGTTCTTGGGCTATCTACTCCTTCTTTATTTTTTACTGGGGCAAAGTCGTCTTCTCTTTTTCCTCTTAATATTGCTATATCATCAAAAAATTCAAATGCATCAAATATGAATGCTTCAAATTTGTATGAGTTTGGCTCTTTGGGAATAATTTCATTTCCATTTTCATCCAAATATGTATTTTTCTTTTTTGCACTATGATAAATTAGTGGTTCTTTACTTATTTTTTCTATTGCTTCTATTGTAAATAAATTACACATTATGTGTGATTCTCCAAATTTAAGTTCCCCATTATTATCTACTTCTTCAGCCATTTTTTCTGGTAATTCTGAGTATTCGATAACTTTTGGATGACCGTTCATTTTGCAAAATACTCCTACTTTTTCATGAGGATTAGCTTTTACTACTGATTTTGATGCGATTTGTACATTTTTTTGTGTTGCCATTCCAAGTAATATTGTGTCTGCCATTTTTAATAGTACATTATCTACTCCTCCAATAAATATCCATTTTATTCCTCTTTCTTTCATATCTGCTAATGCTCCTGTTGTTCTTAATGATGTATATACTCCTCCATTTCCATCTGAGGCTTCTTTAATTTTTCCATCTTTTCCTATTAATAGTTTTCCTTCAAAATCTATTAATGGTAGTTCTCCTTGTTTAAAAATAATTACACTATTTTTATCATATCCAAAGTAATTATTTTTTTCTAAGAATTCTATTGTGGCATCATTATTTTCTTTACTTGTCATTATATACCAAGGAATTATAACATCATATCTTTTATTTGCTTCTTTTAGATTTTCTGCTAATATTTCAAATAAATATTTTCCTTTTCCATATACATCTAATTTGAATGTTCCTTTTGGTCCTGGGTGTTCTAACCTACTTCCTTGACCTCCTGCCATTGTAACTACTGCATATTGGCCATTTTCTATTATTTGCTCTCCTATTTTTGATAGTTCGGTTTTTGTATTTTCATCCATTTTTTGTTTATCTAGATATTCTATTGGTTCTATTTTATTTTCTTTAAATTTTATTTCTTTTTTTGCATTGTCATATAACTCTGCTATTTGATGTAAATCTATGTGATTTATTTGCTCTATTAACTCTCTTTTTTTGTTTTCATCTAATTTATTTAACCAGTTTACTATATGTAATTGATTATATTCAGTCAACAATTCTATAACATCCTGCATTTTATCCATTCACTATTCATTCCCTTCAAGTAAGCTATGTTAATCTGTGCTATTTTTAATAAAATATGTAGTATTTTGCTTTTATTTCTAAGGCAAATTAACAAAACTATTTTTATTTAATTCATTTGAATTACTTTTCTTGTATATAATATTCAAGAATAAAAATTATGTTATTCTTATACCTTTCTATTTAATATTTTTTATACTTAATAAATGCTACTTCTATATTGTAGCATTTAATCTCTGCAATTTTATCACATATTTCTTATTTTAGCAAATTTTTTTTAAAACTTGTCATATCCTAATTTTTTCTTAATATACATTAATTAAAGTAATTTAGTACAAACATTTTTCTTGAAATCTAAAGGAGGTATATAGATGGAAAATACAAGATTGTATCAAGACATCGCAGAAAGAACTGATGGAGATATTTACATGGGGATTGTTGGCCCTGTAAGAACTGGTAAGTCTACTTTTATTAAAAAATTTATGGATTTACTTGTTATTCCAAACATTGATAACGAATACAAAAAGGAAAGAACTAAAGATGAATTGCCACAAAGTGCTGGTGGTAAAACTATAATGACAACAGAGCCTAAATTTATTCCAAATGAAGCTGTTGAAATTACTTTGGATAATAACTTGAAGTTTAAGACTAGACTTGTTGATTGTGTTGGATATTTAGTTGATAATGCAATTGGTTATTTAGAAGATGATATGCCAAGAATGGTTAAAACTCCTTGGTCAGATGATGAAATGCCTTTTGAAAAAGCTGCTGAAATTGGTACAAAAAAAGTTATTGAAGAACATTCTACTATTGGTATTTTAATTACTACTGATGGTACTATAACAGATATTCCTAGAGAAGATTATATTAAGGCTGAAGAAAGAGTTGTTAAAGAATTAAAAGATATTAATAAGCCTTTTATTATAATACTTAATTCTGCAGAACCTAATTCTGATTATACTCTAGAACTTGCTCAAAAATTATCTGATAAATACAAAACTAGTGTTATTCCTTTAAATTGTAATAACTTAAATATAAACGATATCAATAATATTTTTTCTAAAATATTATATGAATTTCCTGTTGCAAGAATAGCTATTAAATTTCCTAAATGGGTTGAGAGTTTAAGTAATACTAATGATTTGAAACAAGAATTATTAAATGAAATTAAGGATGCTTTTTGTGATATTAACTTTTTAAAAGATACTTCTTCTTGCATTAATAAAATTCAAAATACTAATATTATTTCTTCAACTACGATAGAGAGTATGCAACTTGGTTCTGGAAATGTTAATGTTAAAATTGAAATTAAAGAAGAATTATTTTATAAAACTTTATCTGAAATTACAGGTGTTACTATTGAAAATGAAGGTGATCTATTTAGTATTATTTCTACTCTTTCTAAAACAAAGCAAAAATATGACAAAATTGCCTATGCTTTAGATGAGGTGGATAGAAAAGGTTATGGTATTGTTACACCTACTATAGATGAATTAATATTAGAAGAACCTGAAATGGTTAAACAAGGCTCTAGGTTCGGAGTTAAACTAAAAGCTACTGCACCTTCTATTCATATGATTAAAACTAATGTTACAACTGAAGTTTCTCCAATTGTTGGTTCTGAAAGGCAGTCTGAAGAATTAGTGAATTATTTACTTTCTGGTTTTGAAAATGACCCTAAAAAAATCTGGGAATCTAATATTTTTGGTAGAAGTCTTCATGAACTTGTCAATGAAGGTCTTCAAGCTAAACTTGCTAAAATGCCAGAAGATGCTCAAATAAAATTACAAGAGACTTTAGAAAGAATTGTAAATGAAGGTAGTGGAGGACTAATTTGCATCATTCTTTAATAATTAAGGGAAAATGGGGACGGACTCAATTTTCCCTATCATTATTTTAATCCTTTTCTTCTTAGTTGCCCACATGCTGCATCTATATCTGATCCTAATTCTCTCCTTATTGTCGCCACTATTCCATGTTCATTTAAATAATCTCTAAATTTCATTATATTTTCATTTGAACTTTTTGTAAACTCACCATTTTCTATCTTATTTATTGGAATTAAATTTACATGGCATAACATTCCTTTTAGTAGTTTGACTAATCTTTTTGCATCTTCTAGATTATCATTATTTTCTTTTGCTAATGCATATTCAAATGATATTCTTCTATGTGTTTTTTCTATATAATCTTTGCATGCTTGCAACAATTCTTCAATATTATATGAGTTATTTACTGGCATCATTTTACTTCTTTGTTCATCTGTTGTTGCATGTAATGAAATTGATAGTGTGCATTGTATATTTTCTTCTGCCAATTTGTATATTTTAGGTACTAATCCACTTGTTGATATGCTTATATGTCTTGCTCCTATATTTAATCCTTTAGGATTATTTATATTTCTTATTGCTTTTACTACATTGTCATAATTATCTAATGGCTCTCCTATTCCCATAAAGACTATATTTGATATTCTAACTCCTGTATCTCTTTCTACTGCCATTATTTGTTCTATAATTTCTCCTGATGTTAGATTTCTTATAAATGGTATTCCTGTTGATGCACAAAATTTACATCCCATTTTACATCCAACTTGTGATGATACACAAATGCTATATCCATGATGATATTCCATTAATACTGTTTCTATTGCATTTCCATCTAGCAAATCAAATAGATATTTTTTTGTTCCATCAGATGATACTTGCTTTGTTATTATTTTGAATTCTTTTATTTGATAATTTTCTTTCAATTTTTCTCTTAGTTCTAATGATAAATTTGTCATTTCATCAAAACTTGATACTCTATTTTCATATATCCATTTATATATTTGTTCTGCTCTATATGGTTTTTCTCCTATTCCTTTTAATTCTTCTTTTAATTCCTCTAAACTGTAGTCTTTTATATTTTTCACGTTTTTTATGTTCTCCCTTCTAATTCTGTCAAAAGCCGAGGAGAATTTCCACGGCTTTTAATATGCTATTTCTCATTATTTTCTATGTAATCTTCAACGAGTTTTATTAACTCTTTTGCTGTTTGAATTTGTTCCAAAGTTACTTCTGACTTTACAACAAATTCATCATCATAATCACTATCTTCCCTCACTTTGCTAGCTTCGGAAATCTTTCTACCTACATTTCTTGGGAATACTTCTTTATTAATATAATTTTTATTAAAATAAGCTATTACGTCTTTATGTCTTTTAAAATCTATAGGCTCTAAAGAAAGTACTGATTTTATGCTATGAAATATTGAATAATATGCTCTATTATTTGCTGATTTATATAATTTTGCATCATATAAAATTAAACTTGCTTTATAATCTTCTTTAGCTTGTTCTAACCTATGTCTAGCCAATTCTTTAGAAATTTTAGGACTCACTTAACACCACTCCTTCATTTTGTACATTCATATAAAATGGAAGTGCTTCTAGCCAATAATTAAATCTATCTATGTTTTTAACTAATGGCGATAATGTTATATCAAAATTATTATCCCATTCAATATCATATGCATAATTCCATATTTTTTTAGAAAATTCTGCCAATTCATCATCTGATAAATCTGTTAAAATCATTATATCTATATCTGAGTTATTTTTAAAATCTCCTCTTGCATATGAACCATAAAGTATAATCTTTTTAACTCTTTTTCCCAATATTTTATTAACTCCTTCAACAAATTCATTTATAATTTTATTTATTTTATTAGGTATCTTTTTCATTACTCTCACACTTCCTTGTATAATATATTTAGGTTTTTGAAAGGTTACCCATAAACCTTGATAGTCAATTATATCTTTCTATGATATAATTATTATGTTAACACTGTGGA
>CAJFJY010000021.1 GCA_904384205.1 uncultured Clostridia bacterium
AATAAGAGTATTCCATAAAAAATTTGGAGAAGGAACCATAAACTCAGTAGAGCCAGAAGGAGAAGACTTAAAAGTAGATATTAACTTTGATAAAGCAGGACATAAAAGATTAATGGCAAGATTTGCTAATTTACAAGTAATAGAATAGAAATAGGGATTTAGGGACGGACCTTGAAATCCCTATTTTTAGGGATTTTGGGGACGGATCTCAAAAAAATTGTCAAAAAGAGAGCTTTTTGGCAATTTTTTACGTTGACAAATCTTATATTTGTTCATTTCATTCAAAATGAAATTTCTTTTCATTAGTATAAAAAATTAAATAAAGGGAATACTTAATGAAGAAAATAAAAAAGAAAGGAATGGTAAAAATGGCAGATTTAAATCAATTAGAATTACAACATTTAAGACACTTAATAGGAGCACACGAAACAGCATATCAAAAATTAAATACTTATGCAGGTCAAGCAGTAGACCCACAAATAAAACAATTATTTACGAAATCAGCACAAGATGCATTAAACACAAAGCAAAAATTAATGATATTTTTAAATAATTAGCAAGATTTATATGGAAAATTTATATATAGGAAAAAATTTTAGTTTCTGTATGTAAAAAAGAACTTAAATTAAAATGAGGAGGAATTTGAAATGGATGAAAAAACAATGGTAAATGACATTTTAGCAGGAGTAAAATCAGACTTAACAGCATATCAAACAGCAATAACAGAATGTGAAAATATATCATTAAGGCAAGCATTTCAACAAATAAGAAATAATGATGAAAGCTTTCAATATGAATTATTCAAAATAGCACAAAGTAAAGAATATTATGTTCCTGCACAAAAAGCTACAGTAACAGAAATAAACACAGTGAAAACAGATTTACAATAAAATGAAGGGATTTTGAGGTATATTTCAATTGACTCAGAAATCCCTCTTTTTTTAGATTGTCAAAAATTTCCGTCCCTTTTGACATTTGGAATGATTCTTTTGGCAATCTTTTAAAATTGTGAGAAAAATTAAATAAAATAAAGATAAACAGAAAAAACGAGAGAAATTTACGGAAATCAGGAAAACGCAAATATTGAAAAAATTTAAATATTACAATAATATTACAATAATATACAAAGGAGATAAAAAATGTTAAGAAAAATATTTGTTAATACAAAAAAATCAATCAAGTTAATTTTACTATTAATAATAGCTACATTTTTATTTATAGGTGTGGTCGCATTTTTGTATAAGCCTACATATAGAGTATTAATAAATGGTGAACAAGTTGGATACACATCAAATAAAAGTGAGTTACAATCCAAAATAAATGAGTACATAGAGAACGGCGATGGAGAAAACGTTGCATTTGTGCAAGTTGAAAACTTACCAGAATATCAACTATGCTTATTAAAAAAAGGTATCGTTACAAACGATGATGAAATTTACGAAAAAATAAAATCAGAAGGAACAACATATTATAGATATTATGCCGTATTAGAAAATCAAGAAGAAAAGGCATATGTATCTACATTCGAAGACGCAGAAAATGTAGTAAATACATTAAAATCTAAAGAAAGTAATAATGTAGATAATATTACTATATCTGAAAAATATGAAACAGAATTAAAAGATTTAATATCAGCAGATGAAGCAGTGGCAAAATTATATGTAGAAAAACCAAAGCAAACCATAAAAGTAGCAACTACTTCTAGTAATAAATCATCAGGAAAAGTAAACACATCAGCAAATATATCAAGTAAAAAAGTTAATTTAGGAATATCACTAATAAGACCTGTATCAGGAATAATAACATCAAGATTTGCAGCATCTAGTAGAATTAGGAGCTCTTCGCATACAGGGCTAGATATAGCAACATCTTCAGGAACTCCAATAAAAGCAGCAGCTTCTGGTACAGTAACCTTTTCAGGAACCAAGGGATCTTATGGCAAGTTAGTTGTAATTACACATTCAAATGGAGTTCAAACATATTATGGACATTGTAGTGCATTGTATGTTTCAGCAGGTCAAAAAGTAGCACAAGGTCAAAAGATAGCAGCAGTAGGTTCAACCGGAAATTCAACAGGACCACACTTGCATCTTGAAATTAGGATAAATGGAGTTGCGTATAATCCACAAAACTATTTATATTAATTATATTAAATTTATAGAAAGACAGATAAAATGTAGTGAACTAAAAATGTTAGACAAAAAAGTTTAACAAGGATGGTTAACTTCATTATATCTGTTTTTTCTTTAACCATTTTAGCCAAAATATTTTATTCCAGTGTATATAGCATTTTTCTTCATTATAACTTTACCGTGTTCTTGCAATTTATGTACAAAATTCTCTGAATTAGATACTATTTTTCCAAATTCTGTAATGTATGAATTAAAGCTTTTTATATTTTTATGTTTTGAATTCATATTTGTAATAACTAAATAATATAAATTTTTGTAAATATATAATGTTGAGCTTTGCATTAGTCCTCTCAAATTAATTACTTTAGAATTATTTAGAAGTTCACAAAAACAAGTAAAATTATCAAAATTTGAGAACTCATAAATTGACATTTTGGATGTTGGAGTTATTTGTTTTCTTTTTACTTTTAGTCTTTTATTTGAGTTTATCTTGTTATTCTCTTCTTTTTCGGGCAAGAACTTTGTGACTGTGAATACATAAATATCATCAGAAGAAGAGAATGCCTCTATTAATAATTTGCATCCTTCAGTATCAAATCCAACTTCTTTTTTTGCCTTATTTAAAATTTCTAAGAAAAGGCCTTGAGATTCTGCAGTCTTTGTCATTATTGTATGTAAATCAATATTTTTGTCTTTAAAATCCTCAGATTTTAAAATAATTCTAATTTTATTTTCAGTTAATTTTTCAATTTTCATATAGATCCTCCAAAATAATCTGTTAATTATATTATACTACTAATATTATTATATTTAAATGTATAAATTTTGGTAATGTTTTTATAGTAATTTGTTAAATTACTGTTATAGTTTAGTACAATAAAAACTTAAATAGCGCGAGAATATAATAATTTATTAATTTTGTAGGGAATTGTGGGGACCGTTCAAAAATTCTCAAAAGTTCAAAGAATTTTTGTTAGAATTTTTAGAATGGGGAGACGGAAAAATTAATAAATTATTATATTCGGGAGCGATTATATCAAATAAATTTAAAGTTTAAATTAATATAACACAATCAATCAAAAAAATAAAGTAAAATATTACAAATTACTTGAAAAAATTGCTAATTCAATATATAATAGCGATATGATTAAAAATTATGCATCCGTAAGAAGAAATAAAAAATGGAGGTAAAAAATGGCTACGAGAGATAAAAGTATATGGATATTAATTGTATTTATATTAGCAGGATTAGTAGTAGGGGGGCTAATAGGTGAATTAGCGTCAGGTGTTTCATGGTTATGGTGGCTTTCTTATGAGCAACAATTTGGATTACCTACACCATTAAATTTAGACTTGAGTGTTGTGCAATTAACATTTGGATTGACTTTTAAAATAAATGTATCAAGTATAATCGGAATGTTGCTAGCTATATTTATTTATAGAAAAATAAAATAAGAAGAAAAGATTTTAAATAGAGACAAATTAAAACAAGGAAGGAGTTTAATTTGTCTATGAATATGAAAGAATTACCAAAAGCAGAAAGACCATATGAAAAGTTAGAACTTTTTGGTGAAAAAAATTTGTCTAATGCAGAATTGTTAGCAATCATAATAAAATCAGGAACTAAAGAAGAAACATCAGTACAAGTTGCACAAAAGATATTGAAATTAAATAATAATTACGGTGATGATAGCCTTAATTTTTTACGTGACTTAAGTTTACAAGATTTAATGGAAATTAAGGGTATTGGAAAAGTTAAAGCTATACAATTAAAAGCGATATGTGAACTTGCTATTAGAATGATTAAACCATCCAATTATTTGGAAACAAAAATAACTAAGCAATCAGATATAGCAAAAATGTGTATAGAGGAATTTAAAACGGAGAAAAAAGAAATAGCACGAGTGTATTTCTTAAATGTAAAAAATATTATTATGAACATATTAGATATAGCAGTAGGTGGGACAAACTATGTAAATGTAAGCATAAAAGATATTGTAGCTCAAGCTGTAAAATTAAGAGCTTCCAAAATTATATTTGTGCATAATCATCCATCAGGAATATCTTTGCCTAGTAAAGCAGATATTGATTTTACAGACAAATTATTTAATGCGGTTAAGATGTTTAATATTGATTTACTTGATCATATAATTGTTTCTAAAAAGGAATATACAAGTGTTTTTAGTTATTTACAGGAAAAAATAGCAAAAATTGAAAATACTACTAAGAATAGTAAATAATATTACATTTTTGGTGAAAAATATTAAGGATGTTAAATAGAAAGGATATGAGATTATGAAATTATTTAGTTTCGGTTCAAAAGATATAGGTATTGATTTAGGAACTGCAAATATCTTGGTAACAGTAAAAGGAAAAGGAATTGTTTTAAAAGAGCCATCTGTTGTTGCAATAGACAGAAAAACAGGAAATATTATGGCAACAGGAAATGAAGCAAAAGAAATGCTTGGAAGAACACCAGAACAAATAAAAGCAGTAAGACCTTTGAAAGACGGAGTCATTGCAGACTTTACAGCAACACAATTAATGCTTAAAAATCTAATTGCCAAAGTTGGAAAAAGATATAATATAGGTCGACCAAGAGTTGTTGTTGGTGTACCATCAGGAATAACAGAAGTTGAAGAAAGAGCGGTAGAAGAATCTGTACTTCAAGCAGGGGCTAAAGAAGTATATTTGATTGAAGAACCTATGGCAGCAGCGATAGGAGCATCATTAGATGTTGCAGAACCAAGTGGAAGTATAATTGTAGATATAGGTGGAGGAACAACAGAAGTTGCAGTTATTTCTTTAGGAGGAATAGTTGTTAGCCATTCTTTAAGAATAGCTGGAGATGAATTAGATGAAGATATAGTAAACTATGTAAAAAGAGAAATGAATTTGGCCATAGGTGAAACAACAGCAGAACAAATAAAAATGCAAATAGGTTGTGCAATGCCATTAATGACAGATGCAGAAATGGAAGTAAGAGGAAGAGATTTAACAGATGGATTACCAAGAAATGAAACAATAACTTCAGTGCAAGTAGAAGAAGCTATGAAAGAATCAATTTCAAAAATAGTAGAAATTGTTAAAGCTACTTTGGAAAAAACGCCACCAGAACTTGCTTCAGATATTATGGAAAAAGGAATTGTGCTAGCAGGAGGAGGAGCCTTAATTAGAAACTTAGATAAATTGATAAGTATGGAAACAGGTATGCCAGTATATGTAGCAGAAGAACCTTTGGATTGTGTAGTAAGAGGAGCAGGAAAAACATTAGAAGATCTAGAAAGATTGAAAACAGTATTGATCAATGCAAGAAAGCGTAGATAGTTATGAGAAAGCTCAGTAGGCTGGTTGGGTTTATGTGTTAAGAAGGGAATGAGATAAAGAATGTATCAAAAACATAAATCAGGAATTTTAGGAATTATAATTACAATAATAGTTTTAATATTAATTGTTGTTTTTACAAATGGAGAAAGTAATTCCTCTTTTTTTCAGAATGGAATAAGTAAATTAGTTATGCCAATTCAAAATGGATTAACATATTTGAAAAATAAAATAAGCGGAAATGATACATTTTTTACAGATATTAATAATCTAGAAACAGAAAATGAAGAATTAAAGAATAGAAATAGTGAATTAGAGCAATCTTTAAGAGAATTAGAAAGTATTAAGGCAGAAAATGAAACATTAAAAGAATACTTGAATTTGACTGAAAAATATGGAGAATATGAAACAATACCTGCATATATAATAAATAAAGATATAAGTAATTATTCAAAAACTATAATTATAAATGTAGGAAGTAATGATGGTATAAAAGAAAATATGACTGTTATAGCTGATGAAGGATTAGTTGGACATGTTGTATCTGTAACAGATACAACAGCTCAGGTTCAAACAATTATAGATACAGGAAGTTCAGTGAGTAGCACAATGAGTTCAACAGATGAAAGCATAGTATGTAAGGGAACTTTAGATAGCACAACAGAACTTAAAGCAATGTATATTCCAACTGATTATAATATAATACAAGGAGATAGTTTAGAAACTTCAGGATTAGGAGGAATATATCCAAAAGGAGTTCATATAGGAACGGTAAAAAAAGTAGAATCAACAAAAAATATTACAGATAGATATGCAGTAATAGAAACTGCTGTAAATTTTGATAAATTAAGTACAGTTTTAGTAATAACAAACTAAAGGAAAGGGATTTCGGGGACGGACTCAAAAATCCCTCTTTAGCTAAATTTCTAAGAATGAAAATATATATAAAAATGTAGTGACGCGCAGTTTGGGAGGATGGCAATTCATATAGACCAATCCAGCGCAACTGCTCTTTTTGTGAAATTATAATAAAACTATCTCATATGATAGGTCCGACCAGTAAGGCACGGAATTTTTATATATATTTTCATATTTAATATATTTTATAATAGGGATTTTTGAGTCCGTCCCTAGAAAGAGGTGAAGCGATTGAAAAAAGCAGTAATTAATTTAATATTAATATTAATAGTGTTTATTATATATTTTTTACAATCAAATTTTTTCAATTGGTTCACAATAGCAGGGGTAATGCCTAATTTATTTGTTTTATTTGTTTTATTTGTAGGATTGTTTACAAATAAATTTTTAGGGACAGTATATGGAGCTATAATAGGTGCTATATTAGATATATTATTTAGGGACAAGATTGGAATCAGTATGATTGCACTTGGTTTAGTAGGTTTTTTAGCAACTTTATTTAATAAAAACTTTTCTAAAGACAGTAGGATTACAATAATGCTTATGGTTTCAGGGTTAACAGTAATTTATGAAGTTATAGTGTATTTTGCAAGCTATTTTGTTTTAGGTACAAGTATTGAAATATGGAGTTTTATAAAAATATTAATACTAGAGGTAATATTTAACTTATTCATAACAATTATAATATATCCATTATTTCAAAAATTTGGTTATTATATAGAAAATGAATTTAAAGGAAATAGAATTTTAACTAGATATTTTTAAAAAGTATTTAAATGATTTATATGCTGAAGTATCTGAAAGAACAGTTATAAGATTCAAAGATAGGATGTTTTTAGGAAAGAATGAGGTGAGAAATGGCAAAAAAAATAACAGAAAAAAATGTAAAGTTTAGATATAATATGATGTCAATTTTTACATATGTTATAGGTATTGTATTAATAGCACAGTTATTTAATCTTCAAATCGTTCATGGGGCAGAATATAGAGAACAATCTAACACAAGGCTTACAAGAGAAACTACTTTAGAAGCGGCAAGAGGCTCTATATTAGATAGAACAGGAAATGTGCTTGCAAGTTCTGATATGAAATTTGCTTTAGAGTTGTATAAAACAAAGATAGATGATGAAACACTAAATAATTCAATACTTAATATAGTTCAGGTTTTAGAAAAATATCAAATAGATTATGATGATAACTTTCCTATAAATGTAAATCCTTTTGTTTTTACAATTGAAGGAGATAGCTTAAGTAAATGGAAGAAAGAACTAGAATTACCAGAAAATATAACAGCAGAAGAAGCATTTTATGAATTTAAAGATAGATATGAAATATCAAATACAGATGTAACTGAAGTGAGAAAAATTATAAGCATAAGATATAAAATAACAATAGAAGGATATAGTAGTACAAAAGCATTAACAATAGCAGATGAAATACCTAGGGAAGCAGTAGCAGAATTTAGTGAAAATAGTGATAAATTTCCTGGTACTAATATAATTGTAGAGCCAATTAGAAAATATGATCAAGGGACACTCGCAGCACATATTGTTGGATATGCTTCAAAAATAGACCAAGATGAATATGAAGAAAGAAAAGATACATATTCACAAAATGATATAATAGGAAAAACTGGAATAGAAAGTATATTTGAAGAATATTTAAAAGGCGAAAATGGAACAAAACAAATAGACATGGCTGTTGATGGTACAATTACAGCAGAATATACAGCAGAAGAAGCTGTAAAAGGGTCTGATGTTGTTTTAACAATAGATGCAGAACTTCAAAAGGTTGCAGAAGAAGCTATTGCTGCAAATGTAGAGAAAATAAGAAATGGAGGATTTTCTGAGAGATATGATGCAACAGGTGCAAGTTGTGTAGTTATGGATGTAAAAACAGGTGAAGTTTTAGCCTTGGCAAGTTATCCAACATATAATCCTCAAGATTTTGTTGGAGGAATAAGTACTGAAAATTGGAACAAATATATAAATGATGAAGCAAAGCCATTAGTAAATAAAGCAATTCAAAATTCATATGCACCGGGTTCAATATTTAAGATGGTTACAGCAATAGCAGGACTAGAAACTGGTGAAATAACCACAAGTACAATAATAAATGATACAGGGCGATATACTAAATATCCAGATACACCTATGAACTGTTGGTATTATACAGATTACGGCAGAGGACATGGAAGATTAAATGTAATAGGAGCAATACAAAAATCATGTAACTATTTCTTTTATGAGACTGGTGATAGGACAGGAATAGATAATATAGATAAATATGCAACATATTTTGGATTAGGACAAAAGACAGGAGTAGAATTATTAGCAGAAACCTCAGGAGTTTTAGCAAGTAAAGAAAATAAAGCTAAATTGCATCCAAATAATTCTAATTGGAATCCAGGAGACACATTAAATGCTTCAATAGGACAAGGTGATAGTGAATTTTCTCCAATACAAATGGCAAAATATATAAGTATGCTTGCAAATGGAGGAAATCCAATAGATGTAACTATTGTAAAAACAATAAGGAATGCAGATGGTACAGAGGTTTCAAAAAATGATATAAATAATTTCGTAAATGAAAAATTAGGCTTAACAGATAATTCAACAGAGCAATTAGCTATTAATCAAGCACATTTAGATGCAGTATTAGAAGGAATGAGATCAGTTGCAGAAGAAGAAGGAGGAACAGCTAGAAGTGTATTTAGAAACTTCCCAATAAGTGTAGGAGGAAAAACAGGTTCTGCTGAAGCTCCAAATAATAAAGTAAATGCGTGGTTTGCAGCTTTTGCACCATTTGATGAGCCAGAAATAGCAGTTATAGTAATGGTTGAAAATGGTGGACACGGAAACTATGCAGCAGAAGCGGTTAGAAATATAATGAGTGAATATTTTGGTATGAATACAGAAAATGTAACAGAAAGTGTTACAGCAACTCCATATACAGAATCAATCAGATAACATAAAATTTTAAGCTATAAATTAGTCTTAAGAAAGGATGTAAAATAAAATGAAAAATTGTGTAATGATAAATTTGAAAAAGAATGAAATATTAATAAAAATATCAGAAAATGCAGAACAAAGAGAAATTGTCGAATGTTTAAGAAAAAAACTTCCAGAATTGAAAAAGTTATATAAAGATGAGAAAACACCCATAAGAGTTATAGGAAAAGTCTTGAAGAATAAAGAAATGGATCAAATCCAAGAAATGGTAACAAATGCTATTGATGTTCAAATAGATTTTGATACACCAAAATCATTAGGATTATCAAGTATTAGAAGAACATTTGAAAGAGAAATTGCTGTTTCTGAAACGAAATTTCATAGAGGTTCATTACGTTCTGGACAAAAGCTTGAAACTGAAGGAAGCATAGTAATTTTGGGAGATGTTAATTCTGGAGCAGAAGTTATTGCATCTGATAATATAGTTGTTCTTGGAAATTTAAGAGGACTAGCACATGCAGGAGCAAAAGGTAATAAGCAAGCTATAATAGCTGCAGGATTATTAGATACAGTACAAATAAGAATTTCTAATATAGTGAAAGAAATAAATAGAGACGAAGAACCATTACACAAACAAGCTTATGTAAGTGTTATAGATGATAAAATTGTGATTGAATAGGGACGTATCAAATCGTTCAAAAATTGTTCAAAAGGGACAGACCATGTAAATATATAAATATAATTTGAATCCTTTAGGAAACAAGAAGTAAAATTAAAATAAGATAAAGAGATTCATCTTGAACTTTTTGTTGATATAAAAAAATTAGAATGCATATAATTATAATATCATCTAAAAATAATTTTATACCTAAAAAATCAAATAAAGGCTTGTTTATATCTTCAAGACCTTCAATATTGATAGAAATAGGACCAATATTTTTAGGAATAAGACTTAAAAGACCATTTTTATTAGCAGTATTACGATTATTATCAGTAATACTGCTATTTTTGTTAAATTCTATAGTATTTCGATTAAAAGAACCATTATTAATGTTTGTTTCATTTTTTGTGTTATCACTATTTTTTTCAGTTTTATTTGTGTAGTTATTGTTATTTAGATTCATCCTGTTGGTATAATTGAAAGGTACTCTGTTGTAAGGATAGAAATAACCAAAGTGAGGAAATCTAAAATTAAACATTGCCATTATTATTGTTCTCCTTATTAAAATTAACATCTTTCAAAACTTCAGCAATTTTTCCCATATTTAATAAATTCATATAATTATCCAATTTTCCCTTTTTTTCGTCTCTTAAATAAGGTTTTAATGAATTTAAAAGATTTGCTTTAGGATCATTTTTATTGTTGTTCATGTTATTAAATGCGGAAGTGATTTTCATTACTGTTGCCATATCGATATTAGCAAAATCAAAATTTTGATTGTTAGTTGCTTGGTTAGCATTACTATTAGTATTTTGATTGTTATTCGAGTTGGATGTTTGATTACTATTTTGATTATTATTCATCATTTGCGTGAAATTTTGTATCATTTCTGGAGAAATATGAGACATTGCTTCAGATAGATTACCATTATTTATTAAATTCTTAATATTTTCCATATTTTTATTATTTAAATTTGAATTATCCATTTATATCAATCCTTTCCATGATATAAGTCAGAAAATGTATGACCTTTATTATAATTATATTTAGAGTAAAAAAATATATGTAACTTATTTAATAGTATATGAATAAAAAAGTAAATTGTGAAATTTTTACTTTATCAATAAAAATCTTTTTGTATATCAACTATTTCAAGAAGTATATATAAAATGTTTATTCATAATAGTTAGGGAAATAGGGGAAATGAAAGAGTATGAAAATATAGAAATAATATTGTAATAAAAATGTAATCAAAATTTAATTTTCAAAACTGATAATCCTTTCTTGATGTTCCGTAGCAATGTATGAAAACCTTGGAAAAACTGGATAAAATTGTGATTGACATTGATTTTAATAATTCCTATTATATTAGTAGGGGATTATTTATATCCACTTAGTTTTAAAATCTCAGGAGGGATACAATATGGGCGAAAAAGTCTTAAAAATCGTAACCACTATCTTAATAATACTAACAATGACAATAGGAAACTTCATGTTAATCTGTGCAAATGTAGTAGCATATGCGGTAGACAGTATAGGAGAAGTTAGTACAAACCACAAAAATGTAGAATTTTCAGCAGTTTTACAAAATGCAACTGGAGAAGAAAATACAGATTTAGATGTAAAAACTGATGAGAATGATTTGAAATTGCATATGAAAGTAACAGTAAAGCAAGAGGGATATTTTACAGGGACAATAGTGCTAGACACAGCAAATTTCAAATTAAAGTCAGAAATCTTAAGTGAAGGAATAACAAAGATAGAAGGAAATACAATACTACTTTCTCAAATAAATGCAGGAGAAACAAGAGATCTATTAGTAGGAATAGAGCCAATAAAAGAAGAAGCATTTGATTTGAGCTTATTAAACATGGAAAGTAAAATAAATTTAAGAGGAATATATAGAGATAGTAGTGAAAAAGATATAGAGATAGAAGGAACAAGAACAATAAAATTAGAATTAGTAAGCCCATATACAGAAGAGAATGTAGGAAACATATTAAAACAAGAAATGATAACAAATAAAGTAATAACAGAAAGTGGAGAAAATAAAAGAATAATCCAAATGGAGATAGAATCAGGATTAGAAGGAAACCAATATCCAGTAGAGGAAGAGAAGTTAGAGATACAAGTACCAAAAATAGAGGATAAAAATCCAGAGAGAATAGAAATAAGCACAATGGAAGAACTAGTAACAAACGGAAAGAAAATAGAAGAAGGAGAATATACATATAACGAAGAAGAAGGAAAAATAGAAATAGATATAAAGAATGAAGCAAAAGAGAATAAAGTAGTATGGAAAAAAGAAGGAACAAATAAAATAATAGTAACATACATATATGGAACAGAAGCAGAGATAGAGAAACAGGAAATAGAAGTAAAAGCAGAAAGAAAATTATATGATGCAAATAAGACATTGATAACAGGAGGATATACACAAGAGATAATCCAAGAAGACAAAGATAATGTAGTAAGAGTAGAAGTAAAGAATAAAGAAGATAACATATATAAAGGAAAGATACAAGAAGGAATCGAAAGAGAAATAACAGAAGAAGTAGGAATAGAAGTAACAGCAAAAGGAATAGCAAATAAAATAGAAATAGAAGAAGATAATAGTGAAATCAATTTACAAAATGTATATGCAAGAAGAACAGTAATAAACAAGGAAGAAATAGATAACATATTAGGAGAAACAGGAAGTATAGAAATACGAAATAGCGATACAGATGAAGTAATAACAACAATAGATACAAATACAGAAGTAGATGAGAATGGAAAGATATTAACAATAGAAGAAGCAGAAGAAATAGCAAAAGCCATGGCAACAGGGAAAGAAGTAAAAACAAGTGAGAAAATAGTAATAGAATACCCAGAAAACGTAGAAAGGGTAAAAATTGTAGTTAATAATGCAGAAAAAGCAGGAAGAATAAATGTAGAAAACACAAAAGTAATAAAAGAAAATGCAAGAGAAGAAGTTCAAGCAGTAAATAATATAAATTATATAATAAATGGTAAATATTATATAGAAGATCAAGAAAACAGTGTAGAAAGTAAAAAAACAACAATAAACTTATTAAATACAGAAACATCAGTAAGAGTAGAAGTAAATAAAACAGAATTATCAACAATGACAGAAAACACAGGAGTAGAAATAAGGGCAGTTTTAAGAAGTAATAATGAGAAATATGATTTATATAAAAATCCAACAATAAGTATCAAATTACCAGAAGTAGTACAAGGAATAAAAGTAAATTCAATAAACTTATTATATGCAGAAAATGAAATGCAAATAACAAATCCAAGACTGAATACAGAAGAAAGAACAATAGAAATGACATTAGGAGGAGAGCAAAAAAAATATAAAGATGAAGCAGTAGAAGGACCAACAATAATAATAAACGCAGACTTAACATTAAATAAAAAAGCAGGAAATAGTATAGAGAAAATAATAGTAAATTATACAAACGAGAAGGTAACAGCGTATGAAGGAGGAATAGGAGCAAAAGAAGTAGAAATAGCAGTAAAATCATATGCAGGGGTAATAACAACAACAGAAATAGAAGAATATGGAATAAGTACAGTAAATAATCAAGGAACAAAAGAAGGAAAAATAGAGATAGAAGGAGAGGCAAAAACTGCAACATTAAGAGGAGAAGTAATAAATAATAACGGAACAGCTATAACAAATGTAAGAGTAGTAGGAACATATCCAACAAAAGAAGCAATAGAAGGAAATAATATAGATATAGCAGTAAGTGATATAACAGTAGAAGGAATAGATGCATCAAGAATAACAGTATATTATACAGAAAATGCAAGTTCGACAGATGATATCTCAGACACATCAAATGGATGGGTACAAGAGATAAGAGATGCAAGCCAAGTTAAGAAATACATGATAGTAATAGATAGGTTAGGGTTACTAGAGCAAGTAAACTTTAATTATAGTATGACAATACCAGAAAACCTAGAATATAACTATACAACAAAACAGGGATATGTTGTAAATTACCTAGATTCAAATTTAATTGAACAAAATGTAAATCAAGATTTAGTAACAATAAAGACAGGAGATGGTCCAGTTGTTGAAACAACATTAAAAGCATTTAATGGACCAAAAGAAGTTAAAGATACAGTATATGAAGGAACATATTTAACATATCAAATTACAGCAACAAATACTGGTTCAGAAACTGCTACAAATATATCTTTAGTTGGACAAGTACCATCAGGAACTGTTTATGTAGAAAATAAGGGTTCTAGTTCAGGAATGGGAGACTTAGCAACAGAAGGAGGATTAGTAGAAGATCCTAGTAAAAAGAGTGTTGAATTTAATATAGACAATTTGGAACCTGGAGAAAGCATAGTAAAAGAATACATAGTTAAAATAAGTAATGATGTTACAAATATCCAAAACAAAATTGAAATTAAATATGGAGAAATAGCAAAAGAATCAAATATAATTTCATTAAATGTAAATGAGGGACAGATAAGTGTAAAAATCTTTTCAGTAGATATAGGTAATATATTAATAGCAGGTTATGGATATTCATATGTTGTAGTTGTAGAAAATTTAAGTGAAGAAGAATTACATAATGTAGATATAAATATAGATGTTGGCGAGCTTGAATTCGTGAAAGCTAGAGCATATGATGGAGATGATTTAATAACAGAAACATTTGAAAATAATATATTAATAGATAGTATGGAAGCAAATGAAACTATTAATATAATAGTAGATGTTACTGTTCCAGTTCTGGATGTTGATTCTAAAACTCAAAGTGCTTATACATGTGTTACAGTAAATGATAGTATATATTATTCTAATGTACATACATCTAATATTCGAACCTATTCGTTGGAAATAACTAATGTTTCTCCTAATAGTGGAGAATATGTGAAAGCCGGAGATGAAATTACATATGATATTGAAATTTATAATAACGATAGTGAAGTTGTAGATAGTATTAGAATGAAAGATATAATACCAGACTATATAACTCCGAAAAGCATAACGAAAAATGGTGTAGAATTGTCAGAAAGTGACTATTATATTTCAAATGATTATACTAATGAAACAAAGACTATTAATGTAGATTCTGATGATACATTAAAACCAGGAGAAAAAATATATTATCATGTTACAGTAAGTGTAGATGAAGATATTTCTGTAGATGAAATTACAGAATTGGCGAATATAGCCAGTGTATATTATGCATCAATAGAATTAGATAGTTCAACAGTGACGCATATTATAGTTCCAAGTGAACCAGGAGAACCAACAGATCCAGATGACCCAAATAATCCAAATGATCCAAGTGATCCAAGTGATCCAAGTGATCCAAGTAATCCAAGTAATCCCAGCCAATCTATAAGAATAGTATCAGGTACAGCATGGTTAGATTCAAATGAAAATGGACAAAGAGATGAAAATGAGACAACATTATCAGGAATTACAGTAAGAATCCTAAATACAGAAACAAATGAATTATTAAGAGATTCAAGAGGAGAATATATAACAGCAAGAACAAATAATAATGGATTTTATACATTAACAAATATACCTCAAGGAAGATATATAGTTATATTTGAATATGATACAACAAAATATATGATAACAGACTTTGAAAAAGCAGGAGTAAGTTCACAATTTAATTCAAAAGTAATAGAAGGAACACTAAATATGGATGGAGAGAGTAGAAAAGTAGGAATTACAGAAACAATAGAAGTTAGAGATTCAAATATAGCAAATATAAATATAGGATTAAAAGAAGCGAAAGTATTTGATTTAAGATTAGATAAATATGTAAATAGAATAATAGTACAAAATAGTAAAGGAACGACAACAAACGAATATGGAGAAAGTACATTAGCAAAGGCAGAAATAGATGCAAAATTAATAAATAATACAAATGTAGTAGTAGAATACACATTAAGAGTAACAAATGAAGGCGAAGTACCAGGATATGTAGGAGAAATAGTAGATTATGTATCATCAGAGTACAAATTCAGCTCAGAATTAAATAGTGATTGGTATGAGCAGAATGGGAGATTATATAATGTAAGTTTAATGAATGAAGAAATAACACCAGGAGAAAGTAGAGAAGTAAAATTAACATTAACGAAGAAAATGACAGAAAATAGTACAGGATTAATAAGTAACACAGCGGAAATAGCAGAAAGTTATAATGTATATGGATTAAAGGATATAGATTCAACAGAAAATAATAATGCAACAGGAGAAGATGATATAGGAAAAGCAGATGTAATTTTAAGTATAAAAACAGGACAAGTTATAACAACAATAGGGATTGTTTTTGTTACAATAGCAATTATAGGTATTGTTTCTATTGTAATAATTAAGATCATAAATAAAAGGAATGAATAATATGGAAAAAAGGAAGAGTCTAAAATTTCGTAATTTAATAATTTTGGGATTAGCATTTTTGTTATTGAATATTTGCCCTAATATTGTGCAAGGTGTTTCACTTGATGATATATTAAATGCATCTAATCCAGTAGGATGGAAAGTTAATATTAATGATACAGAATTTGTCACAAGACCTAAAGAAGATCTATTTTGTGTTCAATATTGGTATTGGTTTCATGGAACATGCACATTTAGAGTAGCAAATTATGTTCAAATAAGAGGAAATACGGCTACAGATGTACAGAGTGGGAAAAGTGTTTCAAATTCTATCAATGCAGAGTTAGCATATATTGTTTCTCATAATGAAGGAATTGACCAAAGTATTATACCATCAGGATTAATATTGCGGAGACGAAGCTCAATATTCTAGAGCACAATGGGCTGTATATAAAACTATAAATAGTTGGTATCAGTCTGTTGGAGCTAATTTTGGTTTAGGACAATGGGCTTTTGGCAGAAATGATGGAACAGTGGCAGATTTTCAAGATGGAACAGAAAGAACATGGAATGCTTATTTAGATTGGTGTACATATAATAATTCACCAGCTTTTCAAAAATATATTACTGAAGGAAGACAATATGCAAATGACTTAGCAAATGCCTCTTCAGGCAACCAAGTTTCTGCCAAAGATAACACAAATAAGAATTCAATAACTGTAAATTATTATGTAGGCAGTGATAATGTTTCTTATATAAAGGTAGGTCCATTTAATTGGCAATTCCCAAATAAATTGGAATCATTAATACTTACAGGAAATAATGGAGCACAACCAAGTTTGAAAATTTTTAAGGCTGATGGAACTACAGAAACAAATGTGGCTGGAATAGAAACAGAAAAAGATTTCTATGTAGCTTTTAGGGCAGATACAGGAATAACTTCAATAACTAAACTTGAAGGAAAAGGTAAGAATTCATCAGTAAGTACAATTAATGCAAATATTTTCTTTTTGGAAGCGGAACCTAGTAGTATAGATATAAATCCTAATTATCCAGGAACTGCACAAAAATTAATCTTAACTGAAACAGATACAATTCAGCCTTCAAATTATACTATAACTACATCAAATATTCCATTAACAATAAGTTTTTCTGCTATAAAAGTAGATGAAAATAATAGTGAATTAGTCTTGCCAAACGTAGGATTCAAATTTTATAATAAAGAATCAGGAAAATACTTAAAATATGACGGAACAAACATACAATATGTAAATACTTTTGAAGATGCTACAGATTTTCTAACAGATGAGAATGGAAAAATATCATTAAATAATGTTCTTTCTGGAACATATATAGCATATGAAACTAAAAATCCTAATTATGGTTATGTTGTAGATGACACAGGAAAAGAAATAACTCCGTCTAATGGGCAAGAACTAATATTCACAAATAAACAAACATATATAAGACTTACAGGATTAGTATGGGAAGATATTCAATCAGAAAAAATGTCTGTAAGAAATGATTTGTATAATTTAGATGAAAATGATGATGCAGATATTCTTATGGAAGGAGTAAAAGTAAGTTTAAAAGATAGAACAACAGGAGATTTAGTAGATGACACAATAGAAGGCTTAGATTCAGACCAAAGAATTGTTGCTGAAACATATACAGACGAAAATGGAGAATATCAATTTGACTATGTTCCAATAGATAATCTAGAGAACTATTATGTAGAATTCGAATATGATGGATTAATATATGAAAATGTTACTCCACATTTAGAAAATGAAGAGAAAGGTTCAAAAGCAGCAGAAGCAGAAAGAGAGAAATTTAATAATAGATTTGATTCTATGGAAAAAGGAACAAATATGTATCAAGCGGTAGCAAATCAAAATGCACAAACAGGAAATAGGCCAACAGTAAATTATGACATAGATAAATTTGGAGTAAATGGAACAACTTTAAAAATGGTATCAACACAAAATACAGAGATAATAGCAACAACAGATGAAGCAGATTATGCAATCCAATATGAAATAGGACAAGAAGATGCAGAAATTAAAAACATAAATTTAGGACTATATAAAAGACCACAAACAGATTTAGCACTACAAACAGAAGTAGAACAAATAAAAGCAGAAATAAATGGATATGGGCACTTATATAATTATGGACCAAAATATGATGTAAATGATAGTGAAGATGTAGCTAATTCTTGGAATTTGGGAGTAAGGTTTGAAAGTAAATATAAAGGTACATATGAAAGACCAATATATAAAGCAGATGCAATGTATGAGAACAAAAAAGATTCGTCTAAAAATTTAACGCTAGCAATTACATATAAAATAACATTACAAAATCAAGGATCTGTATATGGAAAAATAAACAGTATTTCAGCATATTTTGATTCTAGATATAACTATGTAAATGGAATCGGTACAGCAATAGATGAACAAGGAAATATAACAGGAGGATCAATATATGCAGAAACAGATCAAAATTATAATAATGAAGATGGATATACTAAAATTATAATGTATACTGCAGGATTAGATCAGATTATAAGTTATGCAACAGCACCAGATGAAGGAAACAAAGTTACAGAACAAAGTATTTATGTACAATTTAATCTTCCAAGAGATATTATTGTAGAAATGTTAAATGAAGAGGAAACACCAGAAAATAATTTAAATTTTACAGCAGAAATCAATTCATATACGTCATATTCAGATCAACAGGGAAGTAATTTATATGCTGCATATGACCTAGATTCAGTGCCAAACAATGCAACACCAGGACAATATTCAACATATGAAGATGATACAGATAAAGCATCACAAGTCGCATTAAGTGTGGCTGATGCAAGAAAAATATCAGGATATGTATTTGAAGATACTAAGGAGGAAAGCCAAGAACAAGAAAATGTAGCAGAAGGAAACGGAAAAAAAGATGATGATGAAACAAATGTAAATAATGTTACTGTAGAATTAATAGATATAACAAATAATGACGTAGCGCAAATATATGATTCAGGAACAGATACTTGGGTTCCAGCAAACTATAAAGTAGATGAAGAGGGAAATTATACAGTAGATGGATTTATACCAGGGCATTATCAAATAAGGTTTACATGGGGAGATGGAACAACAAGAGTAGTGCAACCACCAGAAAATGCAGAAGATATAACAGTAGAAAACTATAAATCTACAATAATAAGTTATGAAAAGTATGAAGCTTACGAAGACTTAGAAAATCCAGAGAGATTTTATAAAGATACTAATATAGTTGATGGTTCTTCAATGGCATTAGATGATCCGAATGTGAGAAAACAGATAGATGAAAGTTTAAAAGAATATAATTTCTCAACAGATGCTGTAGATAGTAGTGGAAACAAAATAACACAAATGCCAGCTAATACATGGACAATGGAATTTCCAATAGAATATGATGCAGACGAAATCTTAAGTGCAACATTAGAAGAAACATCTGATGCAAGAGAAGATACAAATGATGATAATGGACATAGGGTTACATTCCCAGTATCTAATATAAATTTTGGTATAATTAGAAGACCTAAGCAAAATATAGAACTAACTAAAAGCATAAGTGCATTTAAGTTTACTCTACCAACAGGTCAAACAATAATTGACGCAACTGTAAATGATGATGGAACATTAAGTGGGGCAACAAATTATCTATCATATATGCACAATGAAAATAGTCCTGCAGACTCTTTATTAAGAGCAGAAGTAGATCAAAATTTAATGCAAGGTTCAACAGTAGATATTACATATAAAATAGAACTAAAAAATATAAGTGAAGCTGATTATGTAAGTTTAGGATATTATAATTATGGAGAAGGGTATTACGAAGCAAAAGGAGAATTACTTAAAAATAATGATATTGTTACATTAAAACCTATAAAAATAGTTGATTATCTAAGTGAAAATTCTCAATATGATGCAGAAAGTAATGTTAATGATAAATATAAGTGGAAAAGTATTACAATAGATGATTTAGATGTAATACAAGAAGTAAAAAATGAGTTGAAAGGAACAGGCGCAAGCTCTCTAAACCTAGAAAATTATCATATATATGTTACAGAATATTTCAAAGAGGCACAAGTAGAGTTTAATCTAATACCAGAATATTATATAAATATAAATGGGACTAAGACTAAAGCAACAGGGGCAGAGAATGTGACAGAGGTGTATATGGGAACTGCTCAGCCAGCTGGTAACGGAGATAATGCAGTTTTTCAAAATCAAGCAGAGGTTATTTTAGTATCAAAAACAGGAGGGGGAAGATTAGTAGCAACACCAGGTAACTATATTCCAAATTATACGCCACAAGAACCAGACGATTCGCCTTCACCACCAACTACTGTAATACCTAGTACAGGTGAAAATAGAAACTACGTATTACCAATATCATTAATCGTAATTGCCCTTATAACTCTAGGTGTAGGTGTATATGTGATAAAAGTTAAAGTATTAGGTAAAAAATAAGAAAAGCGTTTTGCCAGGTTAGTCTTTGAAGTCAGAGCAAAACACATGCCACTCACTGCGTTCGGGCGAACTAAGGTAGCTTAACCTTGTTTTATACGGAAAGATGCATTTAAAAAATGCACTTTCCTATAAAATAAAAAAATTATCAAAAGAAGTAATTAAAATTTCACGAAGCAGTCTTACATCTTAAGAAAAACATCATAATTATAAATTGAAAAAATATAGGCGTAATGTCTATATTTTTTCTTGCTATTTTTCTTTTTATATAGTAGAATAACAATATCAAAGCTAGGTAAAATAAAGATATTAATGGGAAGGAGAGTAATTTTATGTATGGAATAGCAATAGGCGAAAGTGACTTTAAAATGTTACGAGTAAATAAGTGTTATTATATAGACAAAACAATGTATATAAAGCATATAATTGACAATAAAAGTAAGGTAATATTAGTTACTAGACCAAGACGATTTGGAAAAACATTAAATATGAGCATGTTAAAATACTATTTTGATAATACAGCAAAAGATAGCAAGGAACTATTTGAAGATTTAAAAATAATGAACCAAGGGGAAGAATACACATCGAAATTAGGATATTATCCAGTAATATATTTAACACTAAAAGATGTACAAGATACAAATTATCATAATATGTTATTAGATATGAAAACAGCAATGATGAATATGTACCAAGCACATAGATATTTGTTAGAAAGTGATAAAGTATATCCAGAAGAAAAAGAAAAAATATTAGATATATTATATGCAAGAGAAGACGAAAATGCACTAAAAGCTAGTGTAATAGAATTATCAAAATATTTAAGTAGACATTATGGAAAGCAAGTAATACTATTAATAGATGAATATGATGTGCCATTGCAAAATGCATATGTAGAAGGATATTATGATGAAGCAGTAAAATTTTTCAAAACATTTTATGGAACAACATTTAAAGATAATCCATATTTAGAAAAAACCGTACTAACAGGAGTAAGCAGAGTAGCAAAAGAAAGCATATTTAGTCGGGGCAAACAATTTTGACGTATATACAATTTTAGACAATGAATTTAGTGAGGATTTCGGAATAACAGAAGAGGAAATGGATAAAGTTATAGAAGATTTTAACATAGAA
>CAJFJY010000022.1 GCA_904384205.1 uncultured Clostridia bacterium
GCATTCCTCCTAACCATCTTTGATCTACATAGTACATTCCGCATTTTTCTGCTGCTTCTTTAACACATTCTTGTGCTTGTTTTTTTGTTCCTACAAATAAAACTGTTTTTCCTTCTTCTGCTTGTTCTTTTAAGAATGCATATGCCTCGTCTAATTTTTTTGATGTCTTTTGTAAATCGATTATATGGATTCCATTTCTAGCTTGGAATATGTATTCTGCCATTTTTGGATCCCATCTTCTTGTTTGATGTCCAAAGTGAACACCTGCTTCAAGTAATTGTTTCATTGCAACTACTGCCATTTCTAATTCCTCCCTTTTTTGTTTTTACTTCCATAAAGTTCATCGTTTATCTGGACCAATTTCTTGGCACTCCCTTTTAAACTAGCTTTATGTGTTTATTACGCACTATATTGTACCAAATTTTTTTACTAAATGCAAGCATTTTTTATAATTTTCATTTGATCCATTGCGAAATACGAGCAATTTAGTACTTTTTATAAACTCAAAAAAGTCTGTACAGCAGTATTTAATTATAATTTTTCTATTTCTTCTTCTGTTAATCCTGTTATTCTTTTTATTATTGCAATATCTATATTTTCAGATTTCATTTTCTTTGCAATTTCTGTTGTCTTTTTATTCTCTCCCTGCTCTATCCCATGCTCTATTCCTTGTTTTATTCCTTGTTTTATTCCTTGTTTTATTCCATCTTTAATTCCAGATGCTAATCCTTCTTTATATCCTAATCTTTTTATTGCTTTTTCGTCCATTATTGCTTTTAACCTTAAATCTGCTAATATTTGCATTCTTTCATCTTCACTCATTGTCTCTAATTTTCCTTTTGCCTCTTTTATTCCACTATCACTTTTCATATATTCTTTCACCTTCTCCCCATCTGGTTCTTCTAAGAAATATATCCACTTGACTAACTCTTTATTTTTTTCTTTTTCTGTTAATTTTTTTATTTTGTTTATCTCTATTATATGTATCTCTAAGTCATCTGTCAATATTAGTTTTCTGTCTTTTTCTTCTATTATCTTCCATTTACTGTGATATCCTAATTTTTTTAACTGCTTTATTTCAAAATCTACTATCAATATTTCTATTGTCTTTTTTAACTCTATGTAATCTTCGCCTTTTTTTATATTTCTTGTATATACTCGTGCCCAATAATACAATATTCTTTCTAGTAGATTATCTTTATCTGCTACTTGCATCTCTATATTTGCATATTCATTATTGTTTATTTTTGCAATCACATCTAATACTCCCATTTTGTCTTCTACATTTTCTCTCCTCAAGACTATATTTCCGCTTAAATCCACCTCTTCTATTTTTCTTTCTAATATCGCTTCTAGAAATTTTTTTGTTATCCTTTCACTCCCTATTTCTCCAAATAGTGCTTGAAATACAACATCCAATTTTGGCGATAATAGTTTCTTCTCTTCATTTTCTTCTTTAGTATTATTTTTTGTTTCTGTTTTATTTTCCATATAATACCTCCTATTTTATTTGTTTTTTCATTTACATTATTCTTTTGAAATAATTA
Source organism: uncultured Clostridia bacterium (assembly GCA_904384205.1). GTDB lineage: Bacteria > Bacillota > Clostridia > TANB77 > CAG-508 > CAG-269. The sequence continues at coordinate 1,548 of CAJFJY010000022.1, forward strand.
GATTTAAATTTATTGGATTTTAAAACTTTTGATTTTAAATTTTCAGATTATGTTTTTTTTAAAATTATATTTTTGAAATATCTCTGAATTAAAAAATAATAAGAATATTGAGAGGAAAATATTCATATTAGTTGCATCTTTTCTATCTTGGTTTTAAAAGCGAAAATAAACTTAATGATTTAATTATTTTGAATAAAAATAAATTATGTTACTAATATAACATATATTAATAACATAATTCAAGTCTTTTTTTGATTTTTTCATTTTTTAAAATCTCTGCAAATCTGTTATGATTTTTTCTTTAATTTCTGGTGGTAATAAATTTATTTTTTCTATATCTTCCTTTTTTATTAATTCTGGAATGTATTTTCCGCTATCTATATATTTAGGGTCTCCTGAAAATTCTGGTCCTGTTCCTGTCCCAAATTTTCCTGATTCATATTCACATAAGAAAAATATTTCTTTTTGTCCAAATTTTTTAGATTCTATTTCGTATAGCTTTTTTATTACTTTTACTTTTATTCCAAATTCTTCTTTTATTTCTCTTATGACTCCTTCTTCTTCTGTTTCTCCTTCTTCTAGTCCTCCTCCTGGTATTGTATAGTATTCTGGCATTTCTGGTCTTTTTAATACATCTTTTCTATGCATTAATGCTATTTTTCCATCTATAAATATTATTCCTGCAACTCTTGTTCTTTCCATTTTTCCTACCATTCCTTTCAGTTTGTAAATTTATTTTGTATTATATTTTATAATTAATAATTATTCAATAATTTATTTTAAAAATAATAAGAAAAAATTTCTTGTTTTACTTGAATTTATTTTGTTTTTAGTATAGTATATATGTTAGAAAATTATATTTAAAATTGGGAGGACAAAAATGCCAAGAAAAACAAAAGAAGTAAAACAAGATACTGAAAAAATAGAAGAAAAAGTTGATAAAAAAGTAGCAAAAAGCACAACAAAAAAAGCAACTGCAGTAGGAAGTAAAACTAAGAAAGAATCTACAAAAGCAACAAAAAAATCTACAAGTACTGCAAAGAAAGCTACAAGCAGTACAAAAAAAGCTTCCGATAAAAATAAAGCTTTAGATAAGGCAACTAAAACAAGTTCAAAATCTGTAGCAACTGCAAAAGCAAAAAAATCCTCAGCACCTAAAGCTACATCAACAACAAAAAAAGCTACAAAAGCAAAATCAACTAATAAAACAGCTACTAAAAAAACATCAGTAAAATCAACTAATTCTAAAAGATCTAAGAAAGAAGTTATAATTAATGAATATTATGATCTACCATATAGATATAATCAAACTATAGTTAAAATATTGGCTCAGACTCCTAATAATTTATTCGTATATTGGGATATTTCTGATAAAGACAGAGATATTTTGAAAAAACAATATGGTAATGACTTTTTTGAAAAAACTAGACCAGTTTTAATTGTACATAATGATACATTAAATTATAGTTTTGAAGTTGAAATAAATGATTTTGCAAATAGTTGGTATTTACATGTTAATGATAGTAAATCTGATTATAGAATTGAATTAGGAAGAAGACCTATAAACTATTATAAATTTAATGAAGATGTAAAAAATTATAATAATGATGTTACATACAATATAGACTATATAAAAATTAGCACTTCTAATGAAATCGAATCACCAAATGATAGAATTTTATTTAATCCAAATGAAAAAACAATTTATTATAGAAATGTAAAAACTAATGAAACTATAGCTAAACCTATTACATCTTTATTATTTATGCAAAATATTGGTAAAATTTATAATATTTATGAACTATATAAAGAGTTATATAAAGATGAAAATGTTGAAGATATCTATGATTTAAAAAATCCATCTTCTGGTAACCCATCTTCTGGTTCATTATCTTCAAGTAATTTTCGATCATAACTTAGTTTAAAAGATGAATTTAAGTAAATTAGTTTAACACTAATTTACTTTTTAAATAAAAGATAGGAGATTTTAAAATGCAAGAGAAAAAAGGATATGTAAGTTTTGTGTTACATGCTCACTTACCATTTATACATCATCCTGAAAGTGATGACTATTTGGAAGAATCATGGCTTTATGAAGCTATTTCTGAGACATATATACCATTGCTTACTAATTTTCAAAAATTAGTTGATGAAGGTGTTGATTTTCGTATTACAATGTCAATGACTCCACCTTTACTTTCAATGTTAGATAACAAATTATTACAAAGAAAATATATAAAATACTTAAAAAGACTTATAGAGTTGTCTGGTAAAGAAATCAAAAGAACTGCTTATGATGAAAGATTAAACAAATTATCTCATTACTATTATGATAGATACTCTAATGATTTACATCTTTTTAAAGATATTTACAAATGTAACCTAATACAAGCATTTAAACATTTTCAAGATATTGGAGTTTTAGAAATTATAACATGTGGAGCAACACATGGCTATTTTCCTATTTTATATGTTAATGAAAAAACAGTAAAAGCTCAAATTGCTGTTGGTGTTCAAACATATGAAAGATATTTTGGAAGAAAACCTAGAGGTATTTGGCTTCCAGAGTGTGGATATGTTCCAGAAGCTGATAAATATTTAAAAGAATTTGGTATACAATATATCATAACAGAAACACATGGTATCTTATATGCTGACCCAACTCCTGTTTATGGAACATTTGCACCAATTGTATCTCCTGAAGGCATAGTTGCATTTGGTAGAGATATAGAATCCTCAAGACAAGTATGGAGTTCTATAAATGGTTATCCCGGCGATTTCAATTATCGTGAATTTTATCGTGATATTGGTTATGATGCAGATTATGATTATATAAAACCATATATTGCACATAATGGCGTTAGAGTTCATACAGGAATTAAATATTATCGTATAACAGGCAAAACAGAATTCAAAGATTATTATAATTTGCAATGGGCTAAAGATTCTGCCGAAAGACAAGCGGGACACTTTTTAGATTGTAGAACAAAACAAATAAATGATATCGCACCTTATATGGATAAACCACCTATTATTTTATGTCCATATGATGCAGAACTATATGGACATTGGTGGTATGAAGGTCCTTACTGGCTATATATTTTATTTAAAAAGATTTATTATGATGATTGCAATTTTAAATTAATAACTCCATCAGAATATATTGATAGATATCCAGAAATACAAGTATCAACACCTTGCCGTTCAAGTTGGGGTGCAAATGGATATAGTGAAGTATGGCTTAACCACACAAATGATTATGTACATAGACATCTCCATGTTGCAGGAGATAGAATGTGTGAGCTTGCAAATGCTTATCCTAATAGTAAAGGATTAAGAAAAAAAGCATTAAATCAATGTGCAAGAGAATTGTTGCTTGCTCAAAGTAGTGACTGGTTGTTTATTATAACAAATGGAACTATGGTTGATTATGCAAAAAAAAGAATTAAAGATCACATCGGTCGTTTTACAAAATTATATTATCAAATAAAAAATGATGAAATTGATGAAGAATTTTTAAAAGATATATCAAAAAAAGATTGTGTTTTTCCAGATATTGATTATATGATTTACAAATAGGGATTTAGGGACGGTCCTTAAAATCCCTCCTAGGAGGGATTTTGGGGACGGTCTTTATTTTTGTTGTAAAAGTCGTAAAACTTTTAGAAACACTAACTTTTTTTGCCCGTCCCAAAAAACAATTTTCAATTTTTCAAAAAATCACTCTTTCATTTTTTTAACATATTATAATGTATAACTTACAGAGTTTAGTAAATACTAGTATGGAGAGGAGATTTTTTGATGAAGTCGATATGTATAAAAACAAATAATTCACATATGCTAGATTATTTACTAAACGAACTAAAGTATATTGATTTAGAATTTATTTGTTTTTCTTCAAATGAATTTAAAAATTACAAAAATATAATTATACATTATCAAGGTGATAAAATTGATGAATTTTTAGATCAAATATCTTCAATCCTTTCCTATTTAGTTATTGATGAATTTGAAGAAAATATTCTCAAAAGAATAATTTTTAAGAACTTTTTTTATTTTAATGAATTAGAAAAACAAAAAATTTTAGAAAATTGTTTTAGTATATCTGCTGATGATTTTAGCGACATCTTTAATAAAAAATTCAATTGTTTAAAAGAATGTTTTTACAATTACTTAAACAATCATAAATCCATAGTTTTATGCGGTTTTATTAATTTCAGATTAACTAAATATTATGAAATTTTAGAAGAAATCGTTGATGAAGCAGTTAATATCTTCATAGTTGAAAAGGAATATTTGGAATTCATCTCATTGCTTAGGTTATATGTTAACTCTCAAAAATCGGAAGTAAATGTTATTCATATTGTTTACACTGATAAAAATGCAATCTTATTGGATGAAAATAAAAATATCATTAATATTTCTGATGATATTTCTAAAGTAAAATATCTTTCTGATATTTCTTTTTCCACTAATGATTATATTTTAAATACACTATTAAATTTGCTTCCTAAAGAAATTTACGTGCATATTACTCAAAATTGCATTGATGAGTTTATAAATACCTTAAGTTTAATTTTTGAAAATAGATTGAAAATTTGTAATGATTGCAATATTTGTAGATTATATAAAAAAAATAATAATGTAAAAAAATCTAGTATTTCACAAACTAAATAAAGAACCCTTTATTAAAATTAATTTTTAATAACTTGGGTTCTTTTAAACTTATTATACTTTTGTTTTCAAAAAACTTTATCCAACTATATTATTTATAGAGTTTATTGCATCTTCTAATCCTGGATAAATTGCATTTTTTAGACTATCATCAACAGTTATTCTCCATTTTCCGTCTTGTTTTGTTAATGTTATTGTTTGCGTTGTTGTTACTCTTTCAACATCATCTTTTTGAAGCTCTTGTACAAATGCCTCTTCTATTTGTTCATCTGATAAATCTTCATTACTGAATACTTTTTGTATTAAAGTTTGAAAATAATTATTAAATATTGTTCTATAATCCTTATTAGTTGTTTCAACTTCTACTGTCGCTGTATCTCCTTCACTTTGTACTGATTTTATTCTCCATTCTAAATCTTCGTATAATAATCTTTCTCTATCAATTTCTTCTTGAGACATTTGCTCTTCACTTTCAGTATTCATTCCAGTATCTTCAACTAATTCATCATAATTTATATATTGTTCAATGTTTTCAAAGTCACCATTCTTTAAATCTGAAAAAGCATTATTAACAACTTTTTCTGGTGATGGAATTGCTAAATAAATAAGTCCAATAATAGCTAATAAGATAATTACTATAACTATTATTCTTACAGCAACACCTTTTTTCTCTTTCTTTTCTTTTGGGGCTTTTTCTTTCTTTGTTTTTTCTTTTTTTACTTTTGCATTACTTTGTTTTTCTGATTTTACTGGTTCAAATTTCTTAGTTTCTTCTTCCTTCTTTTCTGTATTTTTTACTTCTTTATTTACTGGTTTTTCTTGTTTTTGCTCTACAACTTTTTTTGTTTCTTTTACTTCTTCTTTCTTTTCTTTTGAAACATTTTCTTTTACTTGCTCATTTTTATTCTTAATTTCATTTTCTTTTACATTTTTTTCTTTATTATCCTCAGCCATTTTTACAATCATTCCTTTCTTAGGGCACAAATTAGGTTGGAAAAGAATTAAATTTTGGCAAGGAAAACAAGTTTGAAATTTATGAGGCGTACATGTGTACGTTGATTAAATTTCAAATGAAGTTTGACGTAGCCAAAATTGTAATTATTTTTCAACCTTCTTCCCCCCTATCTTTTATTCTTTACAATTATATATTATTAAATATTTTTTTGCAATATTTTGTCAATATTTATTTTGATTATGTAGCACTAAAAAAGAAATCTACTTTGTCCATAAAAAACCAAAGTGCATATATTAAACCTCCTGCAATTATTAAATAAAATAGCCAATTCATTACTTTCATTGATGCTCCTGTGAAATAACACATCCATTTTATAAATCTTGTATGCACAGAATTATAACCTCTATTTAAGCTATTGTTCTTTGCTTGTATTACATCCTGACTAGATATTTTGTATATATCAGATAATTTATAAATAACATCTAAGTTTGGATATTCTAATCCTAATTCCCATTTTTTTACTGTTTTTTCATCCGTCATTACTCCTACTTTGCTTAATTCTTGCACTAATTCTATATAACTCCATTTCCTTGAAATTCTTAATCTTTTTAACATTTCTTCTAATGTTTCTTCTACTACTTTTATTTCTTCTCTTTGGTCTTTTTCGACATTTTCTTTTTTATTATCCAATATATCTCTCCCCTTTGCTTTTGTTTTACATTTTTATTATATCAAAAATAAAAAGTATTGCAATATATAATTGAATACTTTTTTAGTTTAATTTAATTATTTATTTAAAACATAGTTCATCCCTATTGTTAAATCAAATATATCATTTGATGTTTTATATAATTCTAAATTATTTGAGTCAATTATTTCGAATTCAAATATTTCCTTTGTAGGATCGCTGGATAATCCTCCTCCTTCTCTATTTATTTCTTGTGTTGCCGTACATATTAATATGTTATTTTCTATTTCATAAGTTCCTGTATATGATGTTCCTAATGGGAAATTTACTGAGAAATTATTAGATGGATGTCAATATCAATTATATTGTCTATTCATAACAAAATATATGCTATGTCCGTCCCTTTTGTTCAAAATTTGTCCATTAGGGACGTAGAATTTTGGACAAATTTTGTCCGTTTTGCTACGTCCCTATTAAACTGCATTGTTTATTCCACCTGATACTACTGTTGCCATATTTTCTATTAATTCATCAATTTCTTTTGGAGTAACAATTAGATTATAATCATTTGGGTCTAATGCTTCTCTTATTTCTTCATAATTATCCTCTGCTTTTAGTTGATTTAAATAGTCATTTGATTTTGCTTCTTCTTGTAGTTTTGTTATAAATAAATCTAAACTATCATTTACTAATACTGCTGTTTCAACAACTGTTGGGATTCCAATTGCAATTACTGGTATTCCTAGTGTTTTGATGCTTAATTCTGCTCTTGTATTTCCAACTCCAGCTCCTGGTACTATTCCTGTATCAGATATTTGGATGGTGCTACTTATTCTTTCTATGCTCCTTGAAGCTAATGCATCTATTACAATGACCAATTTGGGATTTATATTATCTACTATTCCTTTTAATATTTCTAATGTTTCTATCCCTGTTGTTCCTAATACTCCTGGAGATATTGCACTTACCATTCTTGTTCCTTCTTTTACATATTGTGGTAAATAATTTATTATATGTCTTGTTACTTCTATATTATTAATAACTTTTGGTCCTAGTGCATCTGGTGTTACATATATGTTTCCAAGTCCTACTACTAGAATTTCTCCTTTTTTATCTATATGTTCATCTATTATTTTTCTTAATTCATTTGCTAGTGTTTCTGAAGCTTTTTTTAGTTCTTCATCTTGTGCAATCTTTAATTTTTTTATATCTATTGTTATATAATTTCCCATTGGTTTTCCTATTGCTTTTTCTCCATTTTCATTTGTAATTTTTACTCTTTCAATTTTGATATTTTCATCAACTTCTTTTTGGCTTTCTAGTCCATCAATTTGATTTTCTATATTATTAGCTTTTTGATATAAGTCTCTTCTTTCTGTAGCTAGATCTGTTCTAAAATTTAGCATAAATTTTCAACTCCATTCTTTATTTTTCTTTAGTTTATTATTTACAATATTTTGATTAAATATCCTAATCTATAAATTTTTTATTGCATTTTTAAAAGACAATAGCAAATGCTATTGTCCTCTTTTAAAATATTCCTACTATTTCATTTTTTTCGTTTATATCTATTTTTTCTGCTGCTGGCTCTTTTGGAAGTCCTGGCATTGTCATTATTTTTCCAGCTAAAGCTACAATAAATCCTGCTCCTGCTCTTAATTCTACATCTCTTATATGAATATCGTATTTATTGTTACATTCTAGATTTTTTGGATCATCTGATAATGAATATTGTGTTTTAGCTATACATATTGGCAAATTTCCGTATCCATCTTTTTCTATTTTTTCTATCTTTTTTAATGTTTCTTCTGTATATTCTACTCCTTCAGCATTATATATTTTTGTCGCTATTTTCTTTATTTTTGTTTTTATATCTTCTTCCAAATCATAAATATAGTTAACTTCTCTATTAGTTTCAAATGACATTGCATGTTCCCAGATATTATGTTCTGCTAATTTTACTATTTTTTCTGCAATATCTTTTGCTCCAGCTCCGCCTTTTTCCCATCCTTCTACTAGACTTACTTCTATTTCTTTCTTTTTTAAGTCTTTTAATAGATAATTTATTTCCTCTTCATCATCTGTATTATATTTGTTAATAGCTACAATTGTTTTTAGTCCAAATCTTTCTTTTATATTAAATATGTGTCTATATAGGTTTTGCATACCTATTTTTAGCGAATTTAAATTTTTTTCTTGTAAGTTGTTTTTTGGTACTCCTCCATGGTATTTTAATGCTTTAATAGTTGCTACAATTACTACTACATTTGGCTTTAACTTTGCTTTTCTACATTTTATGTCTAAGAATTTTTCTGCTCCTAAATCTGCTCCAAATCCTGCTTCTGTTATTGTATAATCTGCAAGTTTTAACGCCATTTTTGTTGCTATTATGCTGTTACATCCATGTGCAATATTTGCAAATGGTCCACCATGTATAATTGCTGGTGTGTTTTCTAGTGTTTGTACTAAATTAGGTTTTATTGCATCTTTTAGTAATACTGCCATTGCACCTTCTGCTTTTAAATCTCTTGCAAATACTGGTTTATCTTCTTCATTATATCCTATGATTATATTTCCTAGATTTTGCTTTAATTCTTGCATATCCTCTGATAAACATAGTATAGCCATAATTTCAGATGCAACTGTTATATTAAATCCATCTTCTCTTGGGACGATATTTTTTTCTCCTGATAAACCTGTATTAACTACTCTTAGTTGTCTATCATTTAAGTCTACACATCTTTTCCAAGTTACTTTTTTTATCTTTAATTCATTTCCGAAATATATATGATTATCTATTAAACTTGCTAATAAATTGTTTGCTGTAGTTATTGCATGTATATCTCCTGTAAAGTGTAAATTTATATCTTCCATTGGTGCAACTTGTGCTTTCCCTCCACCTGTCGCTCCACCTTTTATCCCAAATACTGGTCCTAATGAGGGTTCTCTTAATGCTAATATTGATTTTTTCCCTATTTTTGCTAGCCCATCTGCTATAGCAATTGACATTGTTGTTTTCCCTTCACCTAAAGGTGTTGGGTTTATAGCTGTTACTAATACTAATTTTCCGTTTTTCTTATTTTCTAAATTTTTCATTATATCATTTGATATTTTAGCTTTATATCTCCCATATGTTTCTAAATACATTTCAGGTATTCCTGTTTTATGTGCTATTACATTAATATTTTCTAAATTTGCATCTCTTGCAATTTCAATATCAGTCATTATTTTTCCCCCTTAATATTAATTTTTTTAGATGTGTCCCTTAAATCCCTAAAAATCGGGATTTTGAGATACGTCCCTAAATCCCTATTAGAATATGAGTCCTGCAATTAGTCCAATTAATGCTCCTACCAATACTTGTTTTGGTGTATGTCCTAATACTTCTACTAGTTTTTCTGATACTTCTACTGACGTTAATCCAGGTGTTTCTATTATTTTATTTAGTAATTTTGCTTGTTTTCCTGCTGCTCTTCTTACTCCTGCTGCATCATACATTACTACAAATGCTAATACTAGCGATAACGCAAACATTGGACTCCCTACTCCTACATCTTTTCCAATTAATGTTGCTAATCCCACTACTACTGCTGAATGAGAGCTAGGCATTCCTCCCGCTCCTAATATTCTTTTAAAATTGAATTTATGTGTTGTTACTAAATCATAAATTACTTTAAATAACTGTATTCCAAACCATAACAAAAATGGTATATATACATATTTATTTTGAATAAATGTCATAAAATTGTTTTCCATAATAAATTAACTCCCCTTTGTTAATCTTCTGTTGTAAAGTCTTCTTCTTCTATTTTGTCTTCTTTTTGAAGAAGTATAGTTATCTTTTTTTCTGCTTCTTCTAACATTTCATTACATTCTTTTGATATTTTTATTCCTTCTTCAAATTTTTTTACAGAATCATCTAAATTTAAATCACCTTTTTCTAAATCTGCAACTATTGTTTCTAATTTGTTCATATTTTCTTCAAAATTTGCTTTTGCCATTTTACTGTTCCTTTCTATTTTTATTTAGATTTTGCTTGTTTTCATTTTAAAATTGGACAAGAACAAAAGCGACATGATTTAAATACTTAGACATTTTAGATTATTTACATGTCGCGTATTTGTTCGTGCGCCAAATTTTATGTAATAAAATTTGTGTGCATCTGTTAGAGCGAAGCGACTTTTTACTAATCAAAAAGTTATGCTTTTGGATTAGTAGAATTAAATTTTGACAAGGAAAACGAGTTTGAAATTTATGAGGCGTACGATTGTACGTTGATTAAATTTCAAACGATGTTTGACACAGCCAAAATTGTAATTATTTTTCAATTTTCTGTTACTTCGCCAGTCCTAACATTAACATCATAATATGCAATGACCATAGCATTTGATATAACACTTACCCTATATATATCACCTTGTTTTGAATCTATTGCAAATGTATATGCATCTGTACTTAATCCCCAAGCTTCTTTTGCCATTTCTATTGCCTTTTGTTCTTCATTGACTCCTTGATTTTCTTCGTTGCTTTCTGCTTCTTCTTTTCCTTCTGGCTGTTGTTCTTGACTTGCATTAGTTTCACTATTTGTTCCTGATGTTTGATTTATATTACTTTCTATTTCGTTTGTAGTATTTGTTTCATTTTGCATCTCATTTTCTATTGCATTTGTCACATTTTCAGAAGTTACATCATTTACCGCATTTTCTTCTGAAGTATTATTTGCTCCTACTTCATGGCTATTTCTAACAATTAACCAAATTAATAATACCAAAACTATTATTATTAATAATGTAATTATTATTTTCTTTCCATTTTCCATTTTGTCTCACGTTCCTTTCTATAATATTTCTGCTTGTTTTTCTCCGTCTACTAATTTTAATTTGATATTATCTCCTGTATTTAAATCTTTTACACTTTTTATTATTTTATCATTTCTCTCAATTATAGAATATCCTCTTGTTAATGTTTTTAAAGGGCTTAATGCATCTAATTTTGAAACTAGTTCTACATATTTTGTTTTTTCTTGTTGTTTCTTTTCTTGGATATGTTTTTCTAATTGTTTTATATATGAATCTAATGTTAGTTGTTTATCTCTAATTATTCTTAGTGGTTCTCTAAATACTGCACTATTCATACATTTTTCATATCTTAATTTGATTATTTCTAATTTTTTACTAAGTAATATTTTTAATTTATTTTGTGCTTGATTTATTTTTTGTTTTACTTCATATATATCAGGTACAGCAAGTTCTGCCGCTGCTGAAGGTGTTGGTGCTCTTAAATCTGCTACAAAATCTGCTATTGTAAAATCTGTTTCGTGTCCTACTGCTGAAATTATAGGTATTTCTGAATTATAGATAGCATGTGCAACTATCTCCTCATTAAAAGGCCATAAATCTTCTAAAGATCCGCCACCTCTTGCCAATATTAAAACATCTGCCATTTGATTATCATTCATAAATTTTATGCCTTCTGCTATCTTTTGTGCAGCCCCTTCTCCTTGCACCGGTACAGGCAATAATCTGATATACACATTCGGATTTCTTCTTGTACTTACATTTATTATATCTTTTATGACTGCCCCTGTTTGTGATGATAGTACTCCTATTACTTTTGGCATTACTGGTATTTTCTTTTTATGTGCCTCTGAAAATAAACCTTCTTGTTCTAATTTTTTCTTTAATTCTTCATATTCTCTATATAATGCACCTATGCCATCTTCTTGCATTGCTTTTACATATATTTGATATATACCATCTCTTTCAAAAACAGATACCCCACCTAATGCAAATACTTTCATTCCATCTTTTGGCATAAAATTTAACCTTTGCGCATATGTTTTGAACATAATACACTTTATTAATGAATTTTCGTCTTTTAATGTAAAGTACATATGTCCTGTATAATGATTTTTAAAGTTTGATATCTCACCTTTTACAATTATATTTGATAATGCTTCATCAGCAGATATTTTTTCTTTTATATATTTATTTAGTTCACTAACAGATATAGCCAAATTCTCATAATTCATTTTTGTTTCATTTCCCTTCTACTTAGAAAAGAGTTATTATTTATTTACAATACTTGCTAAAATTCCATTTACAAAATTTTTTGAGGTATCTTCTCCATATTTTTTGGCAAGTTCTACTGCCTCATTTATAGCTACTTTATATGGCAAATCCTTATATTTTATTTCATAAATTGCAAGTCTTAATATCGTTAAATCTATTTTTGAAACTCTTTCCAATTTCCAATTAGATTTCAAATTTTGAACTATTTTTTCATCTATATCTTTTTTATTTTTATCTATTCCAAATATTGCGTCCTTTATGTATGATACAGCTTCTTCATCTTTTATATTATTACTTTCTAAATATAAGTCTATTTGTTCTTCTTCATTTATATCTTTTTGTATTTCTAAGCTGTATAATAATTTAAATGCTTGTTCTCTTATTGATGACCTATTCATTTCTATCCCTTTCTATTATTACATTTTGTCTATCCAATTTTTTAATTTTGTTTTTACATCATCTTTATTTTGTTGTACATAGTTTCCTATAAAAGCTCCTGCTAATATAACTAAAATTCCAATTATTAAATCATATAATCTTGTGGCTAATATTACAATTGCTACTATTATTCCTATAATTGCACCACAATATTTACCTAAAAAATTCTTAAAATCATCCATTCTTTATCTCATTCCTTCCTCAAGGCACAATTTTGATTGAAAAAAATAAATTTCAATCTTTGTTCTCCTTTTCGTTTTATGCTTCTTCGCTTTCTTGTGTTGGAGCAACTTTTTTTACTGATATATTTACTTCTTTAACATCCAAGTCTGTTGATTTTTTAACTTTTTCTTTTATTCTGTTTTGTAAATTTGCTGATAATTCTTTAATTACTGCATTTGAATTTACTGTCAAATTCACAAAAATTTTGACATTGTTTTCTTTATCTAATTCAACTCTTGTTGTAATTTCTCTTGCACTTTCAAAATCTCTTGCAACTGAATCTACTAGATTTTCAATTGTCTCTTTAGAAATCATTAATTTTCCATTTTCGTTTTCTAGTAAAACTCCTTGTTTATCTTTTAATTCTTCCTTTGATGTTGGATCAAAGAATATGCATCTTATTGATAATAGTATAAATACTATACATACTCCTAATGTTATTTTTGAAGCTGGATCTGTTGTTAAACATTTATTTACTATATCTCCAACTACTCCCATATCTAGCCATCCAAATATTAATAAACATAATATTATTGATAATATTAATATTATATTAGAATATATGATTAATGCGATTTTTTCTATAACTTTCATTTTATATCTTCTCCTTTTCCTTTTATTCATTTTCACTTTCTTTTTGTTCTGTTTGTGTTTCTTCATTCTTTACTACACTATCTGTGTTTACACCTTGTACATGTACATTTACTTCTTCTACTTTTAATCCTGTCATATTTTCTACAGATTTTTTTACTCTGTTTTGTATCTCAAATGCAACATCTGGTATTCTTGAACCATATTCAACAATAATATTGACATCAATTTTTACTACATCATCTGTTTTGTCCACTTTTATTCCTTTTGCTAAGTTTTTCTTTCCACTTAAAACTTCTGTTATTCCTCCTGCAAACCCTCCTGACATACTAGCTACTCCTTGTACTTCTGATACAGCTACTCCAGCTATTACTGCTATTACATCTCCTGATATTTCTATTCCTTCATTTTCTTCTATTTCTTCTGCTACTACTTCATTGTTCTTCTCTTCTAGATTTTCCTTTTTTTCTTCTTCCATTTTTATACCTCCTTTGGTAATTGTATATTATCTTTTTTAGCAAAAAATTGATATACTTAAATTGCTATTAGTATATCAATTTTTTGTGAATTTTACAACTATTTATTAAAATTTTAATATTTTTTAAAATCTGTTTCCTAATAAAAAATCATGTGCTGACATCTTTTTTGCATTTTCCCCTTGAATTTCAAGAACTTGCAAAACACCATCTTTAGCTTTTAAAAATAAACCTTTCTTCACATCTGCTAAAATAACATCACCTAGTTTAGCATTTTCTACCTTGTTTTTATCTATAAATTCCTCTAAATCTTTTTCTTGTTTCACTCGGACTTTCCAAAATTTTATTTTTTTATCATTTATATAAGTAAAGGCCCCCATAATTGGATTAAGACCTCTTACTAAATTATGTATTTCATTTGCCGTTTGCTTTTCCCAGTCTATTCTAGCCATTTCTTTATTTAATATAGGTGCAACTGTATAATTTTCGCTTTGCTTTTCTCTCGGAGCTATTCCATCTTCTATTTTCTCCAATGTTTTTACTAATAGCTCTCCACCTAAACCAGATAATCTATCCCATAATTCTCCTGTAGTTTCCTCTTCTCCTATTTCAACCTCTTGTTTTAAAATCATATCTCCTGTGTCCATTCCTTCATCCATATACATTGTTGTAATTCCAGTAGTTTTATCTCCATTTAAAACTGCCCATTGTATTGGTGCAGCTCCTCTATATTTAGGTAGAAGAGAAGCATGTACATTTATGCAACCAAGTTTTGGAATTTCTAAAATTTCTTTTGGAAGAATTTTACCATATGCTACAACACATATAACATCAGGATTTAATTTTTTTATTTCATCTATAAACTCCGTATTTCCTCTAATTTTGATTGGTTGATAGATATTCAAATTTTTTTGGATAGCATATTCTTTGACAGGTGAAGGAATCATTTTCATTCCTCTCCCTTTTGGCTTGTCTGGATTTGTCACTACTCCAATTATCTCATAACCTTTTTCATAAATTGCCTTTAAACTTTCCCTTGCAAAATCTGGCGTACCCATAAATACAATTCTCATAATTACTCCTTTGGAGGGAAAATGGGGACGGACTCAAATTTCCCTCTTTTCAATTCTATATTCAATATTATTTAATTTTAAAATTTCTACTAAAAGAGGGAAATTTGAGTCCGTCCCCATTTCCCCTCCATTGCTAATTTTCTGGTTCTACATATTCTAATGTTCCAGGTATTATTTTATCTATAAATACTTCTCCATTTAGATGATCTACCTCATGGCTTATTGCTTGTGCTAATAGCTCTTTAGCTTTTACTTTCATTCTTTTCCCATATCTGTCTGTATATTCTGCTGTTACCTCTGCTGGTCTTATTATTTTTGCAAATTCATTTGGAAAACTTAAACATCCTTCTTCTACTTCTTGCTCCCCTTTTGTTTTTAATATTACTGGATTTATCAATACAATTGGTCCTTTATCATCATATAAATCTATTACTATAACTCTTTTTAGTATTCCAACTTGCACTGCTGCTAATCCTACACCATTATACTTGTGCATTGTTTCTATCATGTCATCTATTAGTGATTGTATTTTTTCACTTGATATTTCTTCTTCTGGAACTTCTCTTGATTTCTTTTTTAGAATTTCATCTCCTTGATATCTTAGATTTCTTATTGCCATTTTTTAACTTCCTTTCTCTTTTTTGTGCTACCTTGTTGGAAAAGAATTGGGCTTTTGGCTAGGCGGACAAGTCAAAAATCAATGAGGCGTGCTTTTTGCACGTTGATTTGATTTTTGATGAAGTCCAACAACGCCAAAACGCAATTATTTTTCAACTATTCTATGTCATGTTGTTTGGATTGATATCAATACTAAATTTAGTATTCTTATATTCCTTTTCATACATATCTTTCAATACCAAATTTAATATTTCATTTAACTCATCTGTCATCTTTGCCTTTATTATTATTCTCCATCTTATTCTATTTTGGATTTTATCAATTGGGCAAGGCATAGGTTTAAATATTTTTATTTCTTCGTTTTGCTTCAATTTATTTACTAATTCTTGATACATAAATTGTGATGAGCTATTTATTTCATTTAAATCTTTTCCACTAACTCCAATTACTATTATATCGCAAAATGGAGGATACTTCAACTGTTTTCTCAATGTTATTTCCGTATCATAAAACATTTTGTAATTTTGCTTTTGTGCAGTTTGTATTATGAAATTATCTGGATTATATGTTTGAACAACAACTTTTCCTGGTAGATTTTCCCTTCCAGCTCGTCCTGCAACTTGTGTTAATATTTGAAAAGTTCTTTCATTTGCTCTATAATCGTCAATATTCAAAGAACTATCTGCCGCTACAACTCCAACTAGCGTTACCTTTGGAAAATGATGTCCTTTAACTACCATTTGTGTTCCAATTAATATATCAATTCCTTCATTTTTAAACTTATTTAAAATTTCTTCGTGTGAATTCTTCTTTGTAACTGTATCTACATCCATTCTTATTGTTTTTGCATTAGGAAACTGTTTTAATATTTCTTGCTCAAGTTTTTGAGTTCCTGTCCCAAAATATCTTATTTTTTTACTTCCACAATTAGGACAAGTTGTCACAACATTTTGCTCATTTCCACAATAATGACATTTTAACTTATTTTCATAACTATGATATGTCATACTTATATTACAATTTTTACACTTTACTATGTACCCGCAATCTCTGCACATTATGAAAGTTGAAAAACCTCTTCTATTTAAAAATAAAATTGTTTGATATTTATTTTTCAAATTTTCTTCAATAGAATTATATAATTCCATACTTAACATCGAACGGTTGCCATTAATCAATTCCATCTTCATGTCTATTATTTCAACTTTTGGCAAATTAGAATTATTTGCTCTTTTAGTAAGTTCTAAAAGTGTAATTTCATTGTTTATTGCTTTATAATATGTTTTTAAATCTGGTGTTGCACTTCCTAGAACTAATGGTATATTTACTTCTTTTGCAATTTTTTTTGCAATTTCTTTTGAATCATATTTAGGTGTTGATTCTGATTTATATGAACTATCATGTTCTTCATCAATTATTATTATTCCCAAATTACTTACTGGTGCAAATATTGCAGACCTTGCACCTATTATGATATTTGCTTTATTTTCTTTTATTTTATTCCACTCATCATATCTTTCACCTATTGATAATTTACTATGCAATACTGCAATTGTTTCTTTACCAAATCTTGAAATAAATCTTTCTATCATTTGAGGTGTTAAAGAAATTTCAGGAACTAACATTATTGCTTTTTTATTTTTAGTTAAAACATCTTCTATCAATTGCAAATAAATTTCTGTTTTACCTGAACCAGTTACTCCGAAAAGTAAAAATTGTTCATATCTATTATTATCAATTGATTCCTTTATTTTACTGTATGCATTTTCTTGTTCATCTGTAAGTTTTAATCTACTAGATTTAGGAATTTTTTTATTTGCTAATGGATCTCTATCTACCTTTTTCTCCACTACTTCTAAATATCCATTTTTTATTAAAGTGTTTACAATAGCTCTTGAACAATCTGTGAACAATTCAATTTCCGGTATTGTTGCTCCTTCATTGTCTTTCACAAATCTTAGTATTTTTATATGCTTTTCTGATTTTATCTTTTTAGTTTCTATATCAAACTCTATTTCTTCTATATCTTTTTTTAAATATACAGCATTTATCGTTTTATCTTGTATTCTTTTTGATTTATCTTTATTTTTAGTTCCCGGTGCCTGCATTAGTCTTATACAATCTGAAACATTACAAAAATATCTCTTAGACATCCATTTAGCAAGTTCTATTTGTTTATCTGACAAATTTTCTTCTAGCCTAATTATATCTTTAACTTCATAATTTGACTTTTCTTTTAATCCTACTACAAAAGCTTCCTCAGGATTACCACCTTTTCCGAATGGCACTAAAACTTTGCTTCCTACTATAATTAAATCTTCCAAGTGCTCTGGTATGTTATAGTCGAATGTTCTATTTAGTTTTTTTGCTCCTCTATTTATTATAACTTCTGCTATCATTTTTACTCCTTCTCAGAATCGGGATTTGGGGACGTATCTCAAAATCCCGATATTTAGGGAAAATGGGGACAGACCTTAAAATTTTTAATTTTTTTCGAGAACCGTCCCTAAAATCCCTATATATAGGGATTTTGAGATACGTCCCTAAATCCCTATATTCCTTCTAGTTTTTCTTTGAAATATATTTTTGTTATTAGTTTAAATTCTTCCAATGCTTCATTTTTTAAGTCAAATGAAAATAATTTTTTTATTGGTGACAATACTGTGTATTTTATTGCATTTAGTGTGCTTTCTGACATATATATTGCTGATTTATCTTGTTTTGCACATTCTTTACACTTGAATCCGTCATCTTTTATGCTGAAATATTCTAATTTTTCACTTTGTCCACAATTTATACATTTATCAATTCTTGGTTTAAATCCTATCAAACTCAATAATCTTAATTTAAATATACTTTCAGTTAATTTTAAATCTTTATTTGTTTCTGAAATTACATATAATGTATTTAGATATAATTGTAATATATTATAGCTATTTTCATTTTCGTTTGTAACCTCTAATATTATTTTATTAATATCTATAGCTGTTTCTAACTTATCTAAGTCTGTTCTTAATTTATAAAAAATCTCTATTGGCTCACATGAATTTATGTGATATGTACTTGTCCCTTTATATAACAGATAATCTCCAAAGCAAAATAGTTGTGTTCCAGCAAGAAGGGCACTTTGTGGTCTTCTTGCCCCTTTTGCTGAACATGATATTTTGCCTAGGTTTGGTGTTAACATTGTTAACATTTTATCATAATCGCCCATATTACTTTCTGATAGTATAATTCCTTTTACTTTTATTGTTGCCATTTTTTCTATCCTTTTATTTTACAATTTATTTATATTACTTTCTCCCATTTGTTTATTTTCTAAATTCATATTTGTTATTTTCTGAATTTCTTGTATCTCTTTTATATTATTTTCTATATCTTCTATTTGTTTATATTCTAGAAATGTATTAATATCTCCTGTTTTCTTAAAGGCATCCCATGCAATTTTCTTTATCATAAGCTACATCTCCCATCTTAAAGTTTTACCTTTAATATTATCTTTCGCAAATTTCATTTTTTTATTCAACAAAAATTTAATTCATTTTAAATTTATTATTTACGATTGACTGATTATCTATCCAATCTTTTTTTACTTTTACCCAAGTTTTTAGGTTGATTTTTACTCCAAAATTTCTTTCCATATCTTCTCTTGCATATTTTCCTATTTTCTTTAACATCTCTCCGTTTTTTCCTATTATTATTCCTTTATGTGATTCTCTTATACAATATATTGTTGCTTCTATATCGTAAATTTCTTCACCTTGCTTATTTTTTCTTGAACTCATTTTTTCTACTTCAACAAAAATTCCATGTGGCACTTCGTCTTGCAATAGTTTTAATGCTTTTTCTCTTATTGTTTCTTCTGCTAATTGTCTTAATGTTTGATCAGTATACTCTTCTATATCATAATATGCAGGTCCTTCTTTTAAGTTCTTTTCTATTTCATCTAAAACTATTTCTCTATATTTTTCATTTGTCGCTTCTATTGGTATAACTGCTTCAAAATTGTATTCTTTACTATATAAATCTATTAAATTCAATAAATTTTCTTTTTGAACTAAATCGATTTTATTTATGATTAATATTGATTTCTTTTTTGATTCTTTTATTTTTTCTAGTATTATTCTGTCCCCTTTACCTATTTCTTTACTAGTTGCTTCTATGACAAATAATATTATATCTGCATCTCCTAAACTTGTAAATGACGTTTCTACCATTGTTTCATTTAGTTTGTGTTTTGGTTTATGAATTCCTGGTGTATCTATAAATATTATTTGTGAATTTGGTCTATTTACTATTCCTTTTATCGCTGTTCTTGTTGTTTGTACTTTATTTGCTATTGCTGCAACTTTTTCTCCTACCAATAAATTTAACAAAGTTGATTTTCCTACATTTGTTCTTCCTATTAGTGTTACAAATCCTGATTTGAATTTTTCCATTTTTATTTTTCCTTGTATAATATATTTAGGTTTTTGAAAGGTTACCCATAAACCTTGATAGTCAATTATATCTTTCTATGATATAATTATTATGTTAACACTGTGG
>CAJFJY010000023.1 GCA_904384205.1 uncultured Clostridia bacterium
CAAAAGAAAAAGAATTAATAAAATACATAAAAGAAATTGTAAGTTTTGAAAACATAGATAGAAATATAATTTTAAATTTAATAGATAGTATTGAAATAATGGACAAGAATAATATCAAAATAAATTATAAATTTACTGTTTAGAAACAATATATAATAATTTGAAAAAGTTTTGATTGATAGTAATTGAGTTAGAATTTCTTAATAAATTTTGTGGAAAATGTTCGCGTCGAGCTTTAGCTCGGACTAAGTGAAAGGGTGCCACAAAATTTGTTTAGAAATTCTTCGAAAATTATCTTGAACGATAAACTTTTGAAAATTATTATTATATTGTTTCGTATCTATCACAAAAGAAATTGCGACTGGAATGCAGATGATATAGATAAAATTATAGAAGTTTTGGATAAGACTGAAGTAAAAATAACATTTTTTGTTGTAGGAGATTGGGTAGACAAATATCCAGAAGCGGTAAAGAAAATAGCTGAGCATGGACATGAAATAGGGACACATTCAAATACACATCCACATGTAAATAATCTTTCATTAGAAGAAAATATATCAGAAATAAAAGAAAGTAGTGAAAAAATAGAAAAGATAACAGGGCAAAAACCAGATTTATATAGAGCACCATATGGAGAATATAATAATACTGTAATACAATCAGCAACAGATAGTGGGTATTTTCCAATACAATGGAGTTTAGATACACTTGATTATACTGGGCTAACAGGTGAAGAAATGTGGAAAAGGTTAGATGGCAAATTAAATAATGGAGATATTATTCTAATGCATAATGGAACTGAACATACTGCTGATTCATTAGAAATGTTAATTAATAATATTAAAAATAGAGGATTTAATATAGTTAAAGTTTCAGATTTAATATATAAATCAAATTATAGTATAGATTTAAATGGTACTCAAATTTTAAATGAATAAAATTTTCCAATTTGGGAATAATAGGAATAAATAGGGGTTGAGAAATGTTTTTTATTGGTATTGTTTCTGAAACAAAGGATTCTGAAATTATTAAAAAAAATTTGAAAAATAGTATAAATGCTGAAACGTTGAATATAATTAATTTAAATAAGAAAAACGTGGAAAATTTTCAAAATATTACTTTTGATACAGTAGTAATAATGCAGAATCTAGAAAAATGGGATATTAATATTAAATATTTAGATGAGATAATAAGAAAGTCAAAGATTTTATTAATAAATGCTGATATTCAAATAAGAAAAGATTTTACAAATAGAACTGATACAAAAGTAATAACATTTGGTTTTAATCTAAAATCTTTAGTTTTAGTATCTAGTGTTTCAGATGATAGAATTTTAGTAGATTTACAACGTTCAATAATTAATGCTAACAATACTGTAATTGACAGTGGTAGTAGATATTTTCCAATAGAAAACAAAGCAACAGTATATGATGCGCTAGTGACCTTTATTTTAGAAATAATATACGGGGAAACAGATAAAAAATAGGAAAAATATATAAAAATATGGAAAAAAATGAAAAAATAAACTTTTTATGTAGACAAAACCAAAAAAGTGTAGTATAATAGGTATTATATGAGGGGAACGCATAAAGATAAAAGTACAACTGAAAAATAAAAAATAGGGAGGAAAGAAAATTGGATACAAATTATTTAGAAAACAACTATTTAACATTAGTTGGAAAAGTTACAGGAGAAAAAAGATTTAGTCATGAAATATATGGTGAAAGGTTTTATATATTTGATTTAAGTATTCCACGTTTAAGTGGTAATGCAGATATAATACCAATTACAGTTTCAGAAAGACTAATAACAGATGAAATGTTGCAAGAAGGTAAAAAATTATTAGTAAAAGGACAATTTAGATCATACAATAGTTATGAAAACGAAAAAAACAGATTAATTCTAACAGTATTTGCAAAAGATGTTACTGAATTAGAAGAAGATGAACAAGAAGAAAATGAAATATCTAAAAAGGATACAATTACAAACGAGGTTGTTTTAATTGGTTACATATGTAAAAAACCAATTTATAGACAAACACCATTTGGTAGAGAGATTGCAGATTTATTACTAGCAGTAAATAGAGCATATAATAAATCAGATTATATACCAAGTATAGCATGGGGAAGAAATGCAAGATTTTGCCAAAACTTAGAAGTTGGAACAAGAGTAAAAATTGTAGGTAGAGTTCAATCAAGAAATTATGAGAAAAAATTAGAAGATGGAACAGTAGAAACAAGAGTTGCTTATGAAGTTTCTATTGGAAGCTTAGAAGTTATTGATGAAAAAGATGACGAAAAAGAAAATAAAGAGGATGTTGAAAATAAAGAAGCAGTTTAATAATTAAGTTTTGACTTAACAAAAATAAATGACAATAATTGTGAATAATCACAGTTAATGTCATTTATTTTGTTTTAGTATGTTTATTTAACTTCATATTCTGAAATGTCAGGTTCCTTTATGTCTTCGTCAGTTATGGTATTAAATTCATAACTATAATCTATAATAGAATCTTTAGAATCATTATTTGAATCTCCAATTATAACCCTTACTAATAGGCCTGTTTCTTTATCTAAGTAAATAGTGTTATAACCATTTTCTGTGTATAAGAAATTTGAAGTTTTTAAGTTTTCAATTTTGTAACAATCTTTTCCATTGCATTTAGCAGATGATATTTTTGCAGAAAATAGCATGTAGATGAATTCTCCAAAGCTATCTGTTTCTAAGCTATCAATTACTTCTTTTTTACTAGGTGCTCCTTCATCAGTATTTAACATGGCAATTTTTGTTTCGCCAGATTCAATATAAGTATTTATAGTTTTTCCGTCTGAAAAAGTGCTTGTTTTATTATTATGTTCTCTATCTAAAAGGTTTGTGCTAGAAATATATTTATTACCATTTACGAAACATTCATCATATGAAATTGAGTTACCATCATATGCAGTACTTATTATTGAATAGTTAGAAGAATCAATGTATTCACTAATTTTATTTTGTAATCCTTTTATAATAAGAACTTGTTTGCAAAGCATAATGATGAAAATAAGAATGATAAGAACAATAATAGTTGTTATAACTGTTGATACAGCAACTTTCCTTTTTGAAGAGATTTTTTCTTCTTTTTTTGTTTTGTTTACATCTTCCATAATAATCCTCCTTCTATTTTTGTATAGTATATATCAATAGAATAAAATAGTAAAGAAAAAAGCAAAAAAAAGTATTTCATAGATATAAGGGCACAGATATTCTGTGCCCTAAATATGAAGTAGCTTTATGAACTAATTAGTTACATTCTTTTGTATTTCGTTTGAGAAATCAAGAAAAAGTTTTGTGGAACGAAAAGCTAAATGTAGAAAGCCCACTTGGATTAGCAAGCTTCAAATAATAGGTTCCAGTAGATAATGTATATCTCTGCTGAAAACTGCCGTTAATATTTCTGTCGATATACCTCGGTGAACCACCTGCTTTTTCGAAAATTACCCAAAGACTACCACTATGAGCAGTAGTTGCTAATGAGAAAGTGTAAGTTGTGGCTTCGGTAACAGTAAGAGTATAGTCTCGTGATTCATTGGAGATTAGGCCGCCATCGTTACAAGGTAATGTAAGGGAAATATTCCGAGCTGTTGCTTCTTTTGGAATGCTTGTATCGGGTGAAGCAAATGCTGTAAGACTGCCTGCCATAATCAAAGATAATGTTACTGTTAATGCTGTAAAGATACGTCTAATTCTACTTTTACTTTTCATAGATATCCTCCTTAATAATTAAATAAGCTACTTCATATTTTCAAAATTATTAGTTTATATAATAGTATCAGCTAACTTATAATAAAACATTAAAATATAAAAAAAAATAATAAAACTATGAGAAATTATTATTATTAGTATACATATATACTGCTAAAGAAAAATAATGTTAATGTAAAAAAGATTAAATTTTTATATTTATTATAGTAGTAGATTTTTTCAATTAATTCTGTTATAATAAGAACATTAAGAACAGAAAGGATATTTTGAAATTATGGAAAAGCAGAAATCAATATTTAAAAGCGAAAATAAAGAAAAAAATCAAGCTAGCAAAAAAGTTAGTTCTAATGTTAAATTTATTATTTTAGCAGTAATATTAATATCATTATTTTGTTTTGCAATAACACCAGTATCACTGCAAAACGATACATTTTATTCAATAAAAATAGGTGAGCATATACAAAATGTAGGAATAGATATGCAAGATCCGTTTTCATGGCATGAAGGTTTAAGTTATACATATCCACATTGGTTATATGATTTATTAACATATTGGATTTATGCAGCATTTAATATGGATGGTATTTATATAGTAACTTGTATATTATCATGCATACTTGGTATATCTATATACTATGTGAATTATAAAATAAATAAAAATAATTTAATATCTTTTTTACTTGCAGTAGGAGTAATGTATTTAATTAAATCTTATGTAGCAGCAAGAGCACAACTTGTAACTTTTATACTATTTATTTGGACAGTATATTTTATCGAAAGATTTTTACAAACAAAGAAATGGAGATATGGAATATTTTTAATTTTGATATCTTTAGCTATTGCTAATTTACATGTAGCAGTATGGCCATTTTTCTTTGTATTGTTTTTACCATATATAGGAGAATATATTATTGCAGCATTAGGTGATACAATTTTGTATAAAAAGATATCACTTAAAATTCTAAAATTAAGATATAACATTCTTAAAAAGAAATCTGCAGAAGAAAAAGCAGGAAAAGTTTTAGAGAAGATAAATGAATTAGAAAGCAGAGTTGCAAAGATTAAAAATGTAAGAGAGCAAAATATAAAAGAGCCATATAAAATAAAAATTGAAAGAAATAAAAATATCAAATTTTTAATACTAATAATGATAATTTGTGCTTTAATGGGATTAATTACACCAACTGGAGATACTCCATACACTTATTTATATAAGACTATGATAGGTAATACAACTCAAAATATAAATGAACATTTGCCAATGACTTTATCAGATCAATTACCAATAATGTGTACATTAATTATATTTTTAGCAATATTAATATTTACAAAAGCAAAAATAAAATTGTCTGATTTGTTTATGTTAGGAGGCTTAACATATTTGATGTTAACATCAAGAAGACAATTAACAATGTTTGCAATAATGGGTTCAATTGTGCTTGGTAGGTTAATAGTAGATATGTTTAAAAGATATAATACAGGAAGTGAATGGTTGCTTGAAAAATTAGTAAAACCAGTTGGAATGGTGGTACTTATATGTGTAATGGGACTATTTAGTTTAAATTATATGGAACCAAAGATTAAATTAAAACAGTCTTATATAGATGAAACAGCATATCCAGTAAAAGCATGTGATTATATATTAAATGAGTCAGGAATAGATTTAAGTAAAGCTAGATTTTATAATGAATATAATTATGGAAGTTATATGTTATTCAGGGGAATTCCTGTATTTATAGATTCAAGAGCTGATTTATATTCACCAGAATTTAACGGGTTAGATGAAGATATTTTTATGGATTTTATAAATACATCAAACATAGGCGTATTTTATGAAGATACTTTTGAAAAATACGGAATAACACATGTAATATGTTATAAAAATGCTAAAATGAATATGATAATAACAAAAACTAATGATCCAAATTATAACTTATTATATTCAGATAACAATTTTGTAGTATATGAAAGATTAAGCGGAGTAGAACAAATGGAAGAGCAAAATGATAATCAATAGATATTTAAGATGTTTAGAAAGGGACGGTATTAGTAATAAAGGATGAATGAAATAATTGTAGAAGAAGCGGGAAAAAGAATAGATATGTATGTAGCCGAAAAGCTAGAAATATCTAGAGTAACAGTTCAAAGATTAATTGAAGATAAAAAAATTATTTTAAACGGAAAAAGTATAAAACCATCATATAAAGTAAAAGAAGGAGACATCATAAAATATGAGATGGAAGAACCCAAAGAAATAAATGTAAAACCAGAAGATATACCACTTGAAGTATTATATGAGGATAGTGACATTATAGTTATAAATAAGCCAAAGGGGATGGTAGTACATCCTGCAAACGGAAATTGGGAAGGAACATTGGTAAATGCGATAATGGCGAGATGTAAAGATTCTTTATCAGGAATAGGTGGGAAGATAAGACCAGGAATAGTACATAGATTAGATAAAGATACATCAGGAGCGATAATAGTAGCAAAAAATGATAAAGCACACATTGCACTTAGTAATCAATTAAAAAACCATGAAATAGAAAAAACATATATCGCACTAGTCAGAGGAATAGTAAAACCAAATGAAGCAACAATAGATATGCCAATAGCTAGAAGTAAAACAGATAGGAAGAAAATGGCAGTAGATAAAGATGGGAAAAAAGCAGTAACACATTTTAAAGTATTAGAAAGATATCCAGAACATAATTGTACATTATTAGAAGTAAAAATAGAGACAGGAAGAACACATCAAATAAGGGTACATTTATCAGAAATAGGTCATCCTTTAATTGGAGATGAAATATATTCAAGTGGAAAAAATGAATGGGGAATAAAAGGTCAGTGCTTGCACGCGAAATCGTTAAAGTTTAAACATCCAATTACAGGAAAAGAAATGTATGTAGAAGCACCTCTACGAGAGAATAGGGATTTAGGGACGGATCTCAAAATCCCTATGTTTATCAAATAGAATTTGATAAACATATAGCTACAATCGCTATTGCCTTTGTAATTTCATAAAATGAAATTACAAATCGGCAAGAAGAAAAATTGACAAGCAATTTTTCTTTGGGAAATAGGGGACAGATCTGAAAAAAATTGAGATTTAAAAGAGGTTAGAATGGAAGAAATAAGATTACAAAAATATATTGCGGAGTGTGGAATAGCGTCAAGGAGAAAAGCAGAAGAATTGATATTAGAGGGAAAAATAAGAGTAAATGGAATAATTATAACAGAATTAGGAACTAAAATAAATCCAAGTAAAGATATTGTCGAATATAATAATAAGGTAATAGAACCTGAGCAAAGAAATGTGTATATTTTACTTAATAAGCCTATTGGATATGTTACAACAGTAAAAGATCAATTTAATAGACCATCTGTTTTAGATTTAGTAAAAGTTAAAGAAAGAATAGTTCCTGTAGGAAGATTAGATTTTTATACATCAGGAGCTTTAATACTTTCTAATGATGGGGATTTTGTTTATAAAATTACTCATCCAAAACATGAAGTAAATAAAACATATAATGTTACTGTTAAAGGAATTATAAATGATGATGAAATAGAAGCTTTAAGAAGCGGGGTAAAAATTGATGACTATATCACAAAACCTGCAAAAGTAAAAATTTTAAAGACAGATAAAGATAAGAATATTTCAAGAATCCAAATTACAATACACGAAGGGAAAAATAGACAAATAAGAAAAATGTGTGAAGCAATAGGTAAAAAAGTATTAGCATTACATAGAAGTAAAATAGGAAATATTGATGTAAAAGACTTAAAAATAGGAGATTGGAGATACTTAACAGATGCAGAAATTAGTGACTTGATTTGATAAAAAGGATTGAAATTTTATTTATAAAAATATATAATTACAACAAACAGAAGAAAAAGGAGAAAACGATGAAAACATTTAATTTTTTACCTGAAGGATGGAGTAATGAAACAATAAATATAAAGGATACAAATGAAATTAATGAGTATATACAAAATGGACAAGTTTTACAAGGAATTGTAGAAGAATGTGACGATACTTTTAATCTACATATAAACCTAGGTGCTGGAATTTCAGGAGTAATGCCTAGAAATGAAATAGAATGGATTAATCTTGAAAATGATGGAACACCTAAAAAGAATTTGTGTGTAGGAAAAGTTCATAAATATATACAATTTAAAGTTAAAGGTGTAACGGAAAATAATAATATAATCTTATCAAGAAAAGATGTGCAGAAAGAAGCATTAGAACAAGCAATAGGTAATTTAAATGAAGGTGATAAGGTAAATGGTATAGTAAAAAATATTACACCATATGGAGCTTTTGTAGAAATCGGAGGAGGAGTAGTCGGACTTGCACATATAGAAGATTTATCTGTGGCAAGAATAAAATCTCCTTTTGAGAGACTAAAAATTGGACAAAAAGTAAATATTGTGGTAAAATCTATAGACAGAACTTCTAATAAAATTTCATTATCATATAAAGAAAGCTTTGGAACATGGATAGAAAATGCTAACAAGTTTAAAGTAGGAGATAAGGTTACAGGAATAATTAGAGAAACAGAGAAAAACAAGAATGGAATATTTATAGAACTTACTCCTAATTTAGTAGGAATGATAGAATATAAAAATGGTTTGATATATGGTAAAAAAATTAATGTACTAATTAAGAAAATAGATTATGAAAAGCAAAAGATAAAATTATCACTTATAAATTAATAGTTAATTATTATTAATATAATATACAATTTTCTAATTTAGGGAGGTATAAAAATGATTGAGGATAATGAAATCAAGGCTGAGGTATCACCATTTGCAATAAGAAAAGGTGAAATAAAAACATTTGATGGTAAAGATGGATATGTATCTATGAATCAAATAATACATAAGATAAATATAGGTCACATTACAGATATACATTTTGCAATATTAGATTTAGTAAATGAATTTGAATTTATTACATCTAGACAACTATATCAATTGTTAGAATTAAAAGGATTTGATCCAAAATCACAAGATAAATTAAATAATAAATTAGAAGTTTTAGTAAAATCTAAAATATTAACAAGATATTATTTCACATCAGATGAAGGAAAAGGAATTTATAGAATTTATTGTTTGGAAAAAATGGGAAAATACTTATTGACTTCAAAAGAAATTGATTGTAAATGGCAACCATCAGATAATACAAAACCAGTTCCAATGATAAAGAAAAGATTAGCAGGAAACCAAATAATAATCGCATATTTAAGAAAGGTAAAAGCTTTTGATAGTTATACTGTAAAACCTGCAATAACAGCAAAATCTGTTGGTAAAATATTTAAGACTTCAGGTTGTTCTATAAAATTAACTAAAAATGGTAAATCTATTCAGTTTTTATTTGAAACAATAAGAAGAGAGCCAGAATGGCAAAAGAAATTAGTAGAAAAATTGAGATTGTATCAAGATTTTTATGAAAATTTTGTACAAGGAGACTCTGGATTTAGCTCAATGCCACAATTAATATTTAATTGTGAAGATGATAAACATATGGTAGAAACATTTAAAGAGATTGTTAAAAGTCAAATAGAAATACCACATATAAAATTGTATTTTACTACAGATTTAAGGCAAAATGCAGAACATTTAACAGAATCACTAGTAGAATTTAAATTAGTAGATAGTAAATATAAAATGGAAAATTTAGAATTAAAAATATTAGGATAAGAGGGAAATTGGGGACGGACTCAAAAATCCCTCTTTAAAATTGATTTTGTATATATTTCCACAATATTATACATTAATAATAAAAGAGGGATTTTTGAGTCCGTCTCCAATTTCCCTCTTTTAACTTATTCCAAGAATCTTTTTAGCCTTATCAATTTCTTCTTGGGAAGGCTCTTTTACATTTTCTAACTCGTATTTAAAGCCTAAATTTTTCCACTTATATTCTCCAAGGTTGTGATAAGGTAAAAGTTCAATTTTTTCAACTGTTTTTAAACTAGAAATAAACTTTTTAAGTTTTAATAAATCATTTTCATCATCAGTATATCCAGGAATTAAAACTTGTCTAATCCACATAGGAATATTATTATCACTCAAATATCTTGCAAAATCAAGTTCTTTTTCATTTGAAAAACCAACCAAATCCTTACACTTTTGCGGGTCAATATGTTTAATATCAAGAAGTACCAGATCTGTATATTTTAAAACTTCCTCAATATCTTTACTAATAGAAAACATACCAGAAGTGTCAATACAGGTATGAATGCCTTTTTCTTTTAATTTTTTAAAAAGAGATATAATGAATTTTACTTGCAATAAAGGCTCTCCACCAGTTATAGTTACACCACCATTTGGGTGAATATAATTTTTATATCTCAAAATCTTAGCATAAATGTCATCTAAAGAAGCATATGAACCGCCATTCATATCCCAAGTATCTCTATTATGACAATATTTGCATTTTAAATTACAACCTTGTAAGAATAATACAAATCTAATACCGGGACCGTCAACAGTCCCAAAAGATTCTATAGAATGAACTTTTGCGTAATAATGTAAGTCTTTTTTTTCCATAATTAGCTCCTCTCAAAAGAGGGAAAATGGGGACGGACTCAAAAATCCCTCTTTAAAATTGATTTTGTATATATTTCCACAATATTATACATTAATAATAAAAGAGGGATTTTTGAGTCCGTCCCCATTTTCCCTCTTTTGGTTAAATTTTTTCGTGTATTGTTCTATTTATTACATCTAATTGTTGTTCTCTTGTTAATTTTGTAAAGTTTACAGCATATCCAGAAACTCTGATTGTTAATTGTGGATATCTTTCTGGATGATCCATTGCATCTAGAAGTAGGCTTCTATCAAATACATTTACATTGATATGATGACCTGTTTCTTTGAAGTATCCATCTAACATATTAACTAAGTTTGTTATTCTTTCATCCTCTGATTTTCCTAAAGTTCCAGGTGTTATTGAGAATGTATATGATATTCCATCTTCTGCTTGTTCAAATGGTAGTTTTGCAATAGAATTCATAACTGATAATGCACCATTTACATCTCTACCATGAAGTGGATTTGCTCCTGGTCCAAATGGTGCTCCTGCTCTTCTTCCATCTGGTGTATTTCCAGTTGCTTTTCCATATACTACATTTGATGTTATTGTTAGTATTGATAAAGTATGTTTTGAGTTTCTATAAGTTTGATGTCTTTGCAATTTGTGTAAAAATGTTTTTACAACGTCTACTGCTATTTGATCAACTCTATCATCATCATTGCCGAATTTAGGGAAGTCACCTTCAACTTCATAATCAACAGCTAGTCCTGATTCGTCACGAATTACTTTTACTTTTGCATATTTTATAGCTGATAATGAGTCTGCAACTACTGATAATCCTGCGATACCACATGCCATAGTTCTTATTATATCTTTATCATGTAATGCCATTTCTATTGCTTCATAAGAGTATTTATCGTGCATATAGTGGATTGCGTTTAATGCTTTAATATATATTTTAGCTACATAATCCATCATTTGATCAAATTTAAGTTTTACTTCATCATAATTTAAATATTCAGATTTTATAGGTTCAAATAGAGGTGTTACTTGTTTTTTAGTTATTTCGTCTTTTCCTCCATTTATAGCATATAATAGTGTTTTTGCTAGGTTTGCTCTTGCTCCAAAGAATTGCATTTGTTTTCCTATTTTCATTGGAGACACACAACATGCTATTCCATAGTCATCTCCTAAAGTTATTCTCATTAAATCATCATTTTCATATTGAATAGATGAAGTATTAATTGATAATTTTGTTGTATATCTTTTAAATCCTTCTGGAAGTCTTGTTGACCATAGAACTGTCATGTTAGGTTCTGGTGCTGGACCAATATTTTCTAATGAATGTAATAATCTGAAAGAGTTTTTGGTAACTAATGTTCTTCCGTCTATACCCATTCCACCAATACTTTCAGTTACCCATACAGGGTCACCACTAAATAATTCATTATATTCAGGTGTTCTTAGGAATCTTACAAGTCTTAATTTCATAACAAAATGATCCATTATTTCTTGTGCTTCTTCTTCTGTTAAAGTGCCATTTTTTAAATCTCTTTCAAAATATATATCTAAAAATGTAGATGTTCTTCCTAAACTCATAGCAGCCCCGTTTTGGTCTTTTACAGCTCCTAAGTAACCAAAATATAGCCATTGAACAGCTTCTTTAGCATTTTTAGCTGGTTCAGAAATATCAAAACCATATTTTGAAGCCATAACTTTTAATTGTTCTAACGCATCTATTTGTTCTTTAATTTCTTCTCTTTCTCTTATAACACTTTCTGTGAATTCATCCACATTAAGGATATCAAGTTCTTCTTTCTTTTCATCAATAAGAGCATTTACACCATAAAGTGCAACTCTTCTGTAATCTCCTATAATTCTACCACGACCATATCCATCAGGCAACCCTGTGATTAAGTGATTTGAACGTGCAGCTCTTATATCTGGAGTATATACACTGAATACACCATCATTATGTGTTTTTCTGTATTTATGGAAAATTTCATCAACCTCTGGATCAACTTCTCTTCCATATGCTTTACAAGATTGTTCTACAATTCTGATTCCACCAAAAGGCATTATGGCTCTTTTTAATGGAGCATCTGTTTGAAGACCTACTATATCTTCTAAATCTTTATCAATATATCCAGCATCATGTGCAGATACAGTTGATATAGTTTTAGTATCTATATCTAGAACTCCGCCTTCAGAGTCATGTTCTTTTTTATATAATTCTAATACCTCGTCCCATAATTTCTTTGTCTTTTCTGTAGGACCTGTTAAGAAACTTTCATCACCTTCATATGGTGTGTAATTTTTTTGAATGAAGTCTCTTACATTGATTTCTT
This sequence comes from uncultured Clostridia bacterium, assembly GCA_904384205.1. Lineage (GTDB taxonomy): Bacteria > Bacillota > Clostridia > TANB77 > CAG-508 > CAG-269. Next base: position 12,634 of record CAJFJY010000023.1, read on the forward strand.
GTTGCCAATCTCCTTTTTCAAAATCTTCCCATTGTTTAAAATTCATTTTATTACCTCCCTATCACAATAAATGAATAAATTATCTTTTGATATTTTCATTTATTTTACTTTGTACTAATAAACTTGATAATATCTTTTAAATATTATTTACCAATTTGCCAAATAATATAATAACATATTTATCAAATTTTGCAAATACAAAATTAATAGTTTTCTTCTTCATTTTCAATAATTAATTTAGCTATATTATATATTAATTTTCTAGTTTGAGGATTAGTACTTTTTAAAAGGTGTGAAAATTCTGGTGTTAAGTAATTGTCTGATTCACTTGAAGAACCATTCAAAACATAACCTTCTGGTATTTCTAATAAATTACAAATTTGTGATAATCTTTTTAAATTTATATGAGTACTTCCTCTTTCAATTCTACTTAAAAATGCTACTGAAATATCTATTTGTGCTGCTAACTCTTCTTGGGTCATATTTTTTGCTAGTCTTGCTTCTTTTATTCTTGATCCTATTAATGGATAATCTAAATTCATTTTTATCACCTTCCAATCTAACTAGTAATATATCATTTAACTTATAGGTTTTGAAGTAACTAAAAGATAAAATATAACCTATAAGTAAAATATTAATTATGAATTAATAACATAGAGTTGAAAGTATATTAATGGAGCATATTTTGAGGAATTTTTGATATTTGTCAATATTAGGAAAAACTAGTAAAAGTTAGTAAAATGGAGCTTAATAGAGATAAATTAACATAAATAGCAACTTTTAAATTATTTTACATGGAAATTTAATTTAAAAAAGCCTAAATATGTATATATCATTTGAAATTGCGTAAAATATGTAGTATAATAATTAATAGTCGCGTTAAAAACAAAAAGGAGAGTGAAGTTTATTTTAAAGAAAAGACTAAAATTTTATACTAAAGAGTTTTTTAAATTTTTTAACATAACTTTAATGGCATTTGGTTTTATAATCGCGATTGTTTTTATAAAATATAAACCAGTTTATGCAGTAAGTATTTCTGGAGAAGAAGTAGGATATGTTCAAAGTGAAGATGAATTTAATAAAATAGTAGAAGAAAATATAATAAATTATGATAATAAAAATGTAGATAGTGTTACATTAGATTCTAATCCAGAATATGAGTTGAAATTAGTTAATAAAACAGAAGAGACAAATGAAGATAGTGTTTTAATAGCTTTACAAAAAGAAATGAACATTACTTATAAATATTATGAAATATTATTAGATGGGCAAAAGCTCGAATCTGTAGATACAAAGGAAGATGCAGAAAATTTAATTACAACATTAAAATCAGAAAATCAAGAACTTAATTTAGAAGTAGCAGAAAAAACTACAACTAATGCAAGTGAAATACAAACAAATTCATTAGAAGTAGCAAAAGCAAATATAACAGGAGAAGTAGAAGAAATAATTGAAAAACAAGAAGAAGCAAATAGTATTGCAGTAATAAATGGAGTAAAAATTGCTACAATACCAGTTACAGGAACTATATCTTCAAGATATGGAGTAAGTAGTAGAATAAGATCATCAAATCATACAGGTTTGGATATAGCAGCTAAGAAGGGAACACCAATAAAAGTTATAGCAGATGGTGTAGTAGAATCTGCTGGTTGGTCAGGTTCTTATGGATATTTGGTAAAAGTTAATCATGGTAATAATGTAGAATCTTGGTATGCACATACAAGTAAAATGTATGTATCAGCAGGAGATACTGTATCAGCGGGTGATGTTATAGCAGCAGTAGGTAGTACAGGAAATTCAACAGGACCACATTTACATTTAGAAATAAGAATTAATGGAGAGCATATTAATCCACAAAAATATTTGTATAATTAAATGAGTTTTGAACTTTAGGGACATTTATTCCCTAAAGTTTTCTTCTACTAATCAGAAAGTCATACTTTCTGATTAGTAGAAAAGTCGCTTTGCTCCAACGGTTGCACACAAATTTTATTGCATAAAATTTGGCGCGCGAACAAATACGCGACATATAAGTAATCTAAAGGGTCATAATATTTAAATCATGTCGCTTTTGTTCTTATATTTTATGTTTTATATATTAAAATAGATGTATATGTATAGGGAAATCAAGTGATTTGAAATTTAAGAAAAATTTATAAAATCAGAAAGGAGAAAAAATTGAATTTAGAAAATTTAGTTAAAGAAGTAGATGAGATAATAAAACCAGAATTAGAAAAAATAGATAAAATATGCACAAAAAACAGTAATAAAGTAATTGAAGCATTTCAAAAATGTGACTTACAAGAACAGCATTTTAATACATCAACAGGATATGGAATTGATGAACCTGGAAGAAATAAAATAGAAGAAATATATTCAAAAATTTTCAAGGCGGAAGATAGTTTAGTAAGAGCACAGTTTATATCAGGAACTCATGCATTAGCACTTACATTATCAGCTTTGTTAAGATATGGAGAAACAATGATTAGTATAACAGGGGCTCCATATGATACTTTACAAACTGTAATAGGAACAGGAAAAGAAGTCAGTAAAAGTTCTTTAAAAGCTTATGGTGTAAAATATGAACAAATAGAATTGGTAGACAATGATTTTAATGTAGAAGAAATAAAAAATAGATTATCACAAGGTAATGTAAAACTAGTTGAAATACAAAGATCAAGAGGATATTCAACAAGAAAAAGTTTGACAATAGAAAAAATAGAGGCAATTATAAAAGAAATAAGAGAAGTAAACAAAAATGTTATAATAATGGTAGACAATTGTTATGGAGAATTTGTTCAAGATAGAGAACCAATAGAAGTTGGTGCAGATATAGCTGTAGGTTCTTTAATGAAAAATTTAGGAGCAGGAATTGCAACTAGTGGAGCATATATAGTTGGAAGAAAAGATTTAATTGAACTTTGTGCAGAAAGACTTACTGCACCAGGAATAGGTAAAGAAATTGGACCATCTTTAAATCAAAACACATTACTATTAAAAGGATTGTTTTTTGCTCCTCAAGTGGTTGCAAGTAGTGTAAAAACAGCAATTTTTTCAAGTTGTTTATTAGAAAAATTAGGATATGATGTTGATCCAAAATATGATGAAAAAAGAGCTGACATAGTTCAAACAATTTTATTAAAAACAGAGGAAAACTTGGTAAAATTTTGTCAGGGTATTCAAAAAGGTTCTCCAGTTGATTCGAATGTTGTGCCAATACCAAGTGATATGGGTGGTTATGACGATAAAATTATAATGGCAGCAGGAACATTTACAGAAGGATCAACAATTGAATTGAGCTGTGATGGACCAATTAGAAGTCCATATATTGCATATATGCAAGGTGGTTTAACATATGATTATGGAAGATATGGAATATTAAAAGCAGTAAAAGAAATGATGAAGTAAATTTCAAATTTAATATTTAATTAAATATTATTAGTAATATTTACGAAATAATTTTGAAGGAATGAGTTTATGGATGTAATAATAATAGGAGGAGGGCCAGCAGGAATGATGGCGGGGGTCACCTCAAAAGAACAAGGTAACAATGTAACGATATTAGAAAAAAATAATATTTTAGGAAAAAAATTGTTAATTACGGGTAAAGGAAGATGTAATATTACATCTTCTTTAGATATTAGCGAATTTATAGAAAACATTCCAGGAAATGGTATGTTTTTATATAGTGTATTTAAGACTTTTACTAATAAAGATATTATAGAATTTTTAAAAAAGCAAGGACTTGAAGTAAAAGAAGAAAGAGGACACAGAATATTTCCTGTTACAGATAAATCAGTAGATGTTTTAAATTGCTTCAAAAAAAGACTTAAAGAATTAAATGTAAATATAAGATATGATGAAAATGTAAATGAAGTTTTGACAGAAAACATTGATGGACAAGAGAAAGTAATTGGAGTCAAAACTAATAAAGAAAAAATTAAGTGTGATAAAGTAATTTTGGCAACAGGAGGAAAGAGTTATCATTTAACAGGTTCAACAGGAGATGGGTATATATTAGCCCAAAAATTAGGACATACAATAACAAAAATAAAGCCATCTCTAGTTCCAATGGAAGTATATGAAAAAGAAATTTGCAAAGAATTACAAGGGCTAAGTTTAAGAAATGTAAATTTGAAATTTATTGATACACAAAAAAATAAAATAATTTATGAAGAACAAGGAGAAATGATATTTACTCATTTCGGAATTTCTGGACCAGTAGTTTTGAGTGCGTCAGCCCACTTAGTTAGATATAAAAATATAGATGAATTGTTAAGAGAGAAAAAAATAAAACTAAGTATTGATTTAAAACCAGCTTTAAATGAAGAAATCTTAGATAAAAGAATTTTGCGAGATTTTTCAAAATTTAAGAATAAAGAATTTAAAAACAGTTTAGATGAATTATTACCTAAAAAAATGATAGGAATAATCATAAAAGAAAGTAAAATTGACGAATATAAGAGAGTAAATGAAATTACTAAATTGGAGAGAAAAAATCTAATTCAATTGTTTAAAAACTTTGAATTAGCAATATCTAAATTTCGACCAATTGATGAAGCTATAATAACTTCTGGGGGAGTAAATATAAAAGAAATAAATCCAAAAACTATGGAATCTAAATTAGTTAAAGGGTTATATTTTGCAGGAGAAATATTAGATGTTGATGGATATACAGGAGGATTTAACTTGCAAATAGCATATTCAACAGGATATGTAGCAGGAATGGTTAATCGGGGACAGGTACCAATTGGCCAAAAATGGTCAACTTGGGACAGGTTTTGATATAATCTAATTACATCAATGGATTAAAGCTTAGATGCTAGATGAAATATATATGGAAAGATGAGAGATAAATAATGGAAAATTTTTTTAGTATTGATAAAAATACAGAAGTAGAAATAACAGTAAAAAAGTCAAAGTTTATTGCAAATTTGATAAAAGTAGATAATCAAGAAATGGCAAATGAAAAATTGAAAGAAATAAAGAAAAAGTATCATGATGCTAGGCATAATTGTTTTGCTTACAGAGTGTATGAAGATGATAATTTAATAGAAAGATTTAGTGATGATGGAGAACCTTCAGGAACAGGAGGTTCTCCTATGTTAAATGTTTTACAAAAAAATGATATAGCAAATGTTTTAGTTGTAGTGACAAGGTATTTTGGTGGAATTTTACTTGGCACAGGTGGATTGATTAGAGCCTATTCAGATGCGACTTTAAATGCTATATCTGACATTAATTTTGTAGAATATGTATTGGGATTAGAATTACAGGTTGATTTAGAATATGATCAATTTGAAAGTTTTAAATATTATTGTAAAAAGAATGGTATAAACATAGAAAAAATAGATTATACCGAAAAAATTGTATGTCTCATTAATATGGAAGAAAATAAAAAAGATAAATTAATGACTGATTATAGTACAAAAAATATTAATTTAAATGAAATAAAAATTTTATCTAAGAAATTTATAGAAAAAAGTATAATAAAATGATAGTTTTGTAAAATAAATTGGAAAAAATTTACAATTTAATTGATTTCCTTTTTCCAAAAATATACAATGAAAATGTAAAAAATTTACAATTTTGGAGGAGGAAATTATGAGAGAAAAAATTAATGTATTGATTGCAGATGACAATCAAGATTTTAGTCAAACTTTGGCTACTTACTTAGAAGGACAAGAGGATATGGATGTTATAGGAATGGCAAAAGATGGAACAGAGGCTGTTGACATGATTGCAAATACGACGCCAGATGTTGTATTATTAGATGTGATAATGCCACATTTGGATGGAATAGGAGTGTTGGAAAAAATAAACACATTGAAGATAGTTAAAAGGCCAGTATGCATAATGTTATCAGCAGTAGGACAAGATAAGATAACACAAAGAGCTATTTCTTTAGGGGCAGAATATTATGTAGTAAAGCCTTTTGATATTGAGTTATTAATAAAGAGGATAAGAGAACTTAAAAATTACATACCAACACAAAGAGCAAATAGTTTTATAGCAAGAGAGCCAAAAGTGAAATACGTTGAATTACCAGAAAATGCTGAAAAAACAAGAGAAAATTTAGAGGCATTAGTAACTAATATAATACATGAGGTTGGAGTACCAGCACACATAAAAGGATACCAATATTTAAGAGAAGCTATAATAATGGTAGTTAATGATATAGATGTAATAAATCAAATAACAAAAAGTCTATATCCTAAAATAGCATCAAAATTTAATACAACACCATCAAGAGTGGAAAGGGCTATACGTCATGCAATTGAAGTTGCATGGGGCAGAGGTCAACAAGAAGCAGTGGAAAATATTTTTGGTTATACTATCTCAGCAAGTAAAGGAAAACCTACAAATAGTGAATTTATTGCGATGATAGCTGACAAGCTACGCCTTGAATTAAAGAGTGCATAAAATGGGAAATGTGGAGGAAATAAGTGAAAATATCTTTTATAAAATATAAAAAAGACGAGAATAGTTTTAGAATTGCAAAAGGTTTTGGATTTGATATTTACGAATTAGAAAGTCCTGAAAATATAGATAAAGAAATAGAATATTTAAAAGAAAAGAAATACACAACAATTGTAATATCAAATGAACTGGCCAGTTTTTCAGATGATTTGTTAGCAAAGTATAAAAATGACACTAATATAAATATAATAATTGCACCTGCAAGTAAAAAATATCATTAAAATGTATAACCTAGAAAAATATGGAAAAAATATAAATATCAAGGTAATAAAATATTTCTGTAGAAATTTATATTTTACATATTTTAAGGAGGTTAAAATGGGAGATAATAGTTTAAAGAATATAGTAGTTTTAAAAGATTTGCCATCAAATATTATAGAAGAGGCAATTGTTATATTTAAGCACAATAAGAAAGTAAGAAAAATAGAAAAAGTGCAAAAAGCTCAAAGTTTAAATTCTAAAGGAGGAAAGAATAATATTAAGGAATCAAGTTATGCGGTTAGAGAGGCAGAAGCAGTAATAAATCAATATATAGCAAAAATCGAAAATACTAAACAAAAAGGTAAGAACAATAAAGAATTAGAAATAAAAAACAAAACATTGAAAAAATTTTCTCTTTGTATTACAATAATCGCTATAATAGAATTAATTTTAATAATTTTTTCGTAAAACTTTAAGATCTGTCCCCAAGATCCCTATATATAGGGATTTCGAGATACGTCCCCAAATCCCTATAGTAATAAAAATACAACACACCTCATATAGTTTATAAAGAACTAAGGAAGAGGTGTTTTTTTTATGGAAAGAACTTTATCAGTAGAGGAAAAAATTAGACGAGCAGAGGAAATTTATGCAAGAAGGCATGAAGAAAATTTCAGACCTACAGCAACAGTCACAGTAGGAAAAGATAATAAAAAAGATATAAAATTATTAAAGAAGTTAATTATACAAATTATAGTATGTATATTAATATATTTGGTTATTTATACAATACAAAATAGCCAGTTCATATTTTCACAAGATTTCATAAACAAGGCTAATGAAATTTTGTCATATGATACTAATTTTCAGGAACTATATAATAATGGTAAAAATTTTATAATGTCATTAATTAATAATTTTAACAGTAATGAAGGAAATAATGTTACAGAACAGAATTTAGTAGAAAATACAGTGCAGGAAAATCAAACAAATAATATTGATACACAAGCAATAGGAGGAGCAACTGAAACACCTACGGAAATAAGTAATACAGGTGATTCTCAAACAGAATTGACACAAGAAGAGCAAGATCTTAATAATATAAACAATACGACAACTTTCATAAAACCAATAGATGGGGTAATTACTTCTAGATATGGTTTAAGAAATCCAACAACAACTACTGTTCCAAAAGATCATACTGGTACAGATATTGCTGCAAATACTGGAACAAAGATCAAATCTGCAACAGATGGAGAAGTTGTTTTAGCTTCTGAAGAAGGAGACTACGGAAAACATCTAAAGATTCAAATTGGAGATGTGAGTATTATATATGCGCATTGTAATAATTTATATGTAAAACAAGGAGATAAAGTGGTTCAAGGGCAAGAAATTGCAGAAGTTGGATCTACAGGGAACTCAACAGGTCCACATTTACATTTTGAAGTTAGATATCAAGAAAGAACTGTAGATCCAGAAAAATTATTAGTATTAGAATAAAAATTGAAATGTATATTATAAACTACGATTATAAGTCTAAATTTGATGGAGGTTTTATGAGATTTCGAATAGATTTGAAAATATTTTTATTTTTGGTTGTATTTTATTTTACAAAACAAATGGAAATATATATTATAATGATTATTTTTGCAATAATACATGAATTAGGGCATTTAATTTGTGGATTGACAATAGGATTGAAACCTGAAAAATTGGAATTAATGCCTACAGGTCTTGCTATTTCATTCAAAACTAATGTTGACTATTATAATAAAAAAATAGGAAGAGGTAATTTATTTAATTTCAAAAAAATTATTGTTGCAATAGCAGGACCGTTAACTAATTTATTAATGGTAGTTATATTTAGTTTTATTAATATTGATTATAATCTAAAATTAATGATTATATATTCTAATTGGTTAATGTTTTTCTTTAATTTATTGCCAATATATCCATTAGATGGAGGAAGAATAGTACAAGAATTTTTACATATAAAAATGGGGATTAATAAATCTCGAGATATTGTTAATGATATTTCAATGATAGTGATGATAATCCTTACTTCCGTAGGAAGTATAGGAATATTGTACTATAAAAATATTGCAATATTTTTTATAATAATATATCTTTGGATTTTAGTTATAAACGAAAATATTAAATTCAGGAGAAGAAAAAAATTATTAAAAGATGTAAAAGATTATTTGTAATAATGTTACTATTCACAGCCTGTTGCTTATTGCTTTAAATGTTTTATATATTATATTGAAAAAATTTTGAATGTGATTGGAGTAATTTTAGAAATTCTTTATTAATTTTTTGGA
>CAJFJY010000024.1:0-8561 GCA_904384205.1 uncultured Clostridia bacterium
GTAATTTGTCTTTGTTCTATTTCTTTACTGTCTGTTTTATATTTTAATTTTACTTTTATATACTCTTTATCTTTCAGAGAACTTATAATTTTAGATACTTTATTTTCTGTTACATTTACAATACTTGCTATATATTTATTACTTGCAAAACAACTTTTAGTTTCTTCACTTAAATACAAAATCATAGATAGTATTATCTTTTCTTTATCTGATAAATCTTTATTTAATAAAACTTCTACTGGTATCCATAGACCTTTCAGTTTTTGTGTTACCATATTTTCTACATCTCCTTTCGCCTCATGTTCAATTTTGTGGCTTTTAAAATAATTTTTAGTATAGTTTTTAAGGTTAAAAAAATAAGCCTTAAAATTTTACTTTTAAAGCTTATCTGTTTTATTATTTTAATTCCTGTATCCACTCATTTATCTTAAACTTGTCCGATGTATCAATCAAATATCGCAATCCCCTGGATATGTAAATGTTGCTCTATGATATCTCCCTATCATTGCACCTGCTAAAATTACTGATGAACGCATTTTATGCATTAATACATCTGGTATTTCTAGGCGTTCTATTTTGCTTGTATCTATTATTACTTTATTGCTCTTTTTTTCTATCTTTGCCCCTAACATTTTTAATATCTCGTACATCATTTGTGTATCTTTTATATTTGGTACATTATATAATGTTGTTTTTCCTACATTTAAGATCGTTGCTGCTATTATTGGTAATGCTGCATTTTTTGAGCCTGATATTTTTACTTTTCCTTCTAGTTTTGTACCTCCTTTGATTATGTAACCTGACATTTTTATCCCCCTTTTTCTCTTTTTGTATATTTTATTCGCTATTTACATAAAGTGTGAGGATACAATAAAAAGTTCTAAAACTCAAAATTTATATTGAAATTTTAGAACTTTTTTCAGTTGATTAGTTTTTTCAGTCGTTAAATATTTTCCATCTTATGATTTTAATTTAACTGTCCGATTTTTTCGCACACTTCAATCCATCTTTTATTAAATTCTTTTTCAAATCGTTCCAATATTTACTTACTCTATTAATCCCTGCTGTCACGCCAACAATATTTATAGTTTTTTGCTAAATTTCAAAGTATTAGAAATAAAAAATACCATATAATCTATATTAGTTATATGGTACCTATATATTAATTTATATGAAATATACCTCTTATTTTATTTATAATTTTTTTTAAAATTGATTTTTTATATTCTACTATTGCAACTTCGTTTTCACTATTTTTTTCTTCTATCTTGTTTTTCTGATGCTTCTTCTTAAAAAGATTATCTGAATTATATTTTTCATGCAATTTTTCTTGATATTTTTTTTCATTGTCATTATACCTAGATATTAATTCTTTCTTATGTTTTTCACTTTCGCACCAATAATTCAAATTTAACATAGCTAATAATGCTAGTGTATTATCATTCAAATTTTGTTTATCTAGTTCTACAGTACTGTCAAATTTAAAGCTATAATTATTAGCCTTATTCTCCTCAAAAAATTTAATTAGTTCTTTAGGAATTTTATCAACATAAATTTTATCCATATATTTTAATATTTCTAGAATCTCAACATAAGAATTTTTTTTATTCATTGTCATTTGTTGTTCCATAGATTTTTACTCCTTTTCTTTATCAGTTTTTTCTTCTTTTGTAAATTGCTTTTGTATTATATCATGAATATTTTTATCTATTGTGGAAGAATGTACACCATTTGTAGCTTTTTCTACTTCGGACAATGAAATTTTTCTCCTTACTTCATCATCACTTTTCCTAGCGCTATTCATCCCCTGTGTATAAGCATTCTCTAATGTTTCTAGATATGCTTGATCTCTTTCTACACTAGTTAATTTTACCTTATTCAAAGTATCAACTTTTCTTTCTACCCCTGTAGCTCTTGCATCTAAATCTTTTTTAGCAATATCCATATATCCATCTGTAACTTCTGTTTTTGAATCTGTGTTGCTGCTCATATCAGCATAATGATCTACTACTGCATTTGGATCTCTGTTGCTGCTCATATCAGCATAATGATCTACTACTGCATTTGGATCTATTCCGTCTATATCCTTAGTATATATTTTCTCCTCTGAGTCCATTGCTCGTTTTTCATTCCACCATCTGTCTGACATATGATTGCTGATATAATTATATTGTTCTGTATCATATCTTCTTTGTTGTTCTTGTAAATCATCCAAATGTCTTTCTTCTTGGTATCTTCTCTTAAATTTCATCTCATCCAAAATCTGTTGCCTAATTTCTTGTCTTATTCTTTTTATGGTATCTTCAGACACGTCATAAGACTCTAATAATTTTTTAAATCTTCTTGTTGCTTCTCTATCTCTATCATTCATTGGCCAATTTTCAATGTATAAATCCTGCTTTATTTTATCCAACAAATTATTCTTATTCTCTTCTATACGTTGTTTGCTATCTCTCACTTTTTGTCTTACCATGGCTTCTACTCGTTCATTTATATCACCATTTACAAAATCATCTATTTCCTCTTGCATTCTATCCATTGCCATTTTATCCCCTCCTATTATAATCTTTATTAAATTCTTCCTTTTTCTAATATTAATAAATACTTTAATTATATATTGCATTAATATTATGTTTTTACTTCTTTAAAATACTTCATTCCATTATTTAATCCTATCATAAATTCCCTTTTATTTTATAATATTTTTAAAATTATTTCAACAATTTATTATTATTTATTTATAATTATATATAATCATTTTCTATTTCCATTAGTTAAATAGGATATTATTGTTATTTAATTACATTTTTTCTATTCTACTTTCAAACTCATCTTCATACCATTTATTCAAATCTTTTCTCTTCTTAAAGATAAGTATATTTTTATCCTTATTTTTGCCTAATTCCTCTTTTATAGTTCTTCCTTTATTCTTTTCCCAATTAAGCGTAAATTTTATAAACTCTAAATCCATTTTTTCTTTGCAACCAGGTATTTCTGCTTTTTCTTTATTTCTTCCTTTTATATATCTTGATAATACTCCTTTTATCCTTGCTATTGGTTTATAGTTTAGAAAAATTACTAAATCTGAATTTTTTAATCTTTTTTCCAAAGTTGATGTATATGTTCCATCTATTACCCACTTTGGTTCTTCTATTTTTTCTAAAATTATTTTGTCTCTTTCCTTGCTGTCTCTTTTTCTCCAATTTTCAAAATGGTCAATTGCATCTAAATGATATACTGGTAAATCTAATCTTTTTCCTAAGTTATATGCCAATGTACTTTTTCCTGTTCCTGGTCCCCCTACAATAGAAATTCTTTTTACTTTTTCCATTTTCTTCTCCTTTCTCGTATAATATATTTAACCCTAAAATAAGCTATGAGTTATAAAAGTAACAATTCAGTTCTCTGATAATTTTAATTGCACGGGAATGTATTATTTATTAATTCTGAAAAGCGGTGGGACCGTTCAAAAATTCTCAAAAGTTCTAAATTATTACTTATAAAGTAAAAAGAGCAATAATTTACTTATTGCCCTTCATAAATATTATATTCTATTTTAGATACCTCATTAATTTCATTTACTGTATTTTCCTCGTTTGTTTTACTATTATCAAAACCTTTTACCCAATATCCTATCAAAAAGCCTAAGATAAATGTTATCAGTAAAATGAAGATTATCTTTGCATTTTGTTCTGTTTTATACATTGTTTTATCATAATATTTCATATCTTATCATTCCTTTCTCTAGGCTCAAATCAGGCTTGATAACCTTTATTTTAATTTTTCTATTAATTGTTCCAAATTAAGTTGTTCTTTTTCTCCAGTTAGCATATCTTCTAATTCAAAAGTATCTCCTTCTTGCTTATCTCCAATAACAATTAGATATGGTGTACCAAGTATTTTGCAGTCTTTGATTTTTGCTCCCATTGTTATTGTATCTCTGTCATCAATTATACTATTTATTTTTTCTTTTTTCAAGCTATTATATATTTTTTCTGCAACTTTAAGTTTTTCTTCATTTTCTACCTTTGGTACTATTTGTACTTTAAATGGTGCTATAGATTCTGGTAGAACAAATCCACATGGTCCATATTTTTCATCTTTTATTACACATTGTTCATATACTGCTGCTAAAGTTCTACTTACTCCTATCCCATAACATCCCATATAGTATAAAGCTTCTTTCCCTTCTTTATTTATATATTTTCCATTCATCATTTCAGAATATCTTGTTCCTAATTGGAATATATGTCCTAATTCCATTGTTCTAATCTCTTTAAAATTAGATATGTCTTCTATTCCATATTCTTCTTTTAGATATTCTTTATAATCTTCTCTTTCTAAGATTTCTGTGTTTAATCCTATTTTTGCTTTTTCATCATATAGTATTTTGTCTTCTCCTTGATCTGATATAAGCATAAATTCCTCTGATTTTTTTCCTCCCATTGCACCATTGTCTGCTACAATTGGTATTACCTTCATTCCTATTTTTTCATATATTTCTAGAAATGCATTTCTTACATTTTCATATGATTTAGCCATTCCTTCTTCATCTAAATCAAAACTATATGCATCAAGCATTGGAAATGCTTTTCCTCTTAATAAATATCCTCTTGTTCTTATTTCATTTCTATATTTTTCACCAATTTGATAATATGTTGCAGGTAAATTTTTATATGATTTTAATTTTTCTCTTGCATATTCTAACATCGCTTCTTCTCCTGTTGGAGCTAAGCAGAATGTTCCTTTATTTGATTCTGTGATTAACATTGTTCCATCATTTACATATTGATCATATCTTCCTGAATTTTTCCATATTGTATCTGGTTGTAATGTTGGCAATAACACTTCTATACATCCATAATCATTTAATGTTTCTTGAATTATCCTTTCTATATTTCTTCTTACTAATAATGGTATTGTTCCATACGCAAATATTCCAGCACCATATTGTACTAATTGTCCTGTTTGTAATAATATACTTTGTCCTGGATACATTTCATCTATATTGTTTAGTTTTGTTGTTCCCATTCCTGTTTGTGATAGTCTCATAATTTCACCTTCCTAATTTAAATTTTAATCATTTCCGCTTGTATCTTCTGTTTCATTATTTGCCACTTCAACATCAACTTCAGAATTTTCTTCTAATTCATCTATTACTATTTGTTGGTTAGAATCTAGTTTATACTTTGGTAATTCTGGTAAGTCATCAATAGATGAATATCCAAACATTTTTAAAAATTCATCAGTTGTTTTGTATGTCATGGGCTTACCGGGCAGATCAGCTTTTCCTGCTTCTTTTATTAAATTATATTCTAATAATTTATAAATGCTAGCATCTGCTGATACTCCTCTTATTGATTCAATCTCTGCTCTTGTAATTCTAGGATTATATGCAATAATTGCAAGTGTTTCTAATGATGCATTTGAAATTTTGGGTTTAGCTCTATTGTCAATAATTGGATAAACATTTTCATATAATTCCTTTTTTGTACATAATTGATATGAATCATCTATCTTTACTATTTCGATTCCTCTTTCCTCTGCTTTATACTCTTCTTGCATTTCATTTATTAAATTTTCTATTTCTTTTTGTTCTATTTCTAAGCTTAATACTAATTCTTTTATTGTTACTTGTCTTCCTGCTGCAAATAGTATTGCTTCAATTATAGCTTTTAATTTTTTTTCTTCCATTTATAGTATCATTCCTTTTTAGAATATATTTTGTTGAAAATTTTTAATTTTGCTTTTTTTCTAATTTAGTTATGTTATTATTATCACACGGATTTGCTGTCATGTCAATATTTCTTTTATTTTTAATTGCTTATTTTTTTTGTTTATGTTACAATATATTTAATTATTAGAATTATAAATATGTTATAAATTTTTACGGCAATATTGCTGGATTGGAGGTGTTTTATGGATAATAAAGAAAATAATGAATATGAAGTAGTTTCTGGTGATGGTTCTAACTTAAATATTTCTCCTGTTTATGAACATCTAAATGCTGGTAAACCTAGAAATACAGAAGAAAAGAAAAATATTGTAATACCTAAAACTACTAAGAATAGAGATAAAAAAGATGAAGATAATGATTCTGATGATGAGGATAAAGTTTCTAAATAATTTGAGAAAGTAATTTTACTTTCTCTTTTTGTTATTGTATAGGAAAAATCGACTTCTATCTTGACCCTATGTGGATTTTTCCGTATACAACAAGGTTAGGCTTCTTATATCCGTGAAGTACTGCGAAGCAGTCTTCACATATGTGCGTCGAAATCTTTGATTTCGCTAACGCACGCCTTTCTTACTATGAATGGTCAAATTTACAAAATTTTTCTTGACACATTAGCCATTTAGGCATATACTAAGTTTGTAATTTTTTATAAGAAAAGGAGGCAATTTTTATGCAAGACATGATAGAAATTAGATGGCATGGTAGAGGAGGTCAAGGTGCTAAAACAGCTTCTTTATTATTAGCTGATGCGGCATTTAATACTGGTAAATATATTCAAGGATTTCCTGAATATGGACCAGAAAGAATGGGAGCTCCAATTACTGCTTATAACAGAATAAGCGATAAGCCTATTACTATTCATAGTAATATCTATGAACCAGACTATGTTGTAGTTGTTGATGATACTTTATTAGAAAGTGTTCCAGTTACAGCAGGATTAAAGAAAAGTGGAGCAATTGTAATTAACACAACTAAATCTGCTGATTATCTAAAAAAAGTTTTAAAAGGATATGAAGGTGGAATTTATACAATAGATGCAAGAAAAGTATCTATGGAAACATTAGGTAAGTACTTCCCAAATACACCTATGCTTGCAGCTATAGTAAAAGTTAGTAAAATTATGACAGATGAAGATTTCATAAAAGATATGCAAGGTTCATTTAAACACAAATTTGCAAAAAAACCTGAAGTTATAGAAGGAAATATGAAAGCAATTGAAATGGCCTTAAATGAGGTTAATAAGATACAGTAATTTATGATAGGAGGTATAAAAATGACACAAATAAATCCAAATACACCAATGGAAAAAATGACAATTGGCGGAGATATTTATGAAGCAGGAAATGCTCGTGAATTCAAAACTGGAGACTGGAGAAGTATGAGACCTGTTTTTGATGTAGAAAAATGTAAACAATGTGGACTTTGTTTCCCAGTTTGTCCTGAAAATGCAATTCCTGTTGGAAAAGAAGATTTAAAAAGAAAAGATTTTAATTTTGATTATTGTAAAGGATGTGGCGTATGTGCAAAAGTATGTCCATTTGGAGCAATCACTATGAAGGAAGAAGGTGTTTAGAATATGAGTATAAGAGAAAGATTAAGTGGTAATGAAGCTGCTGCAACAGCTATGAAACAAATCAATCCTGATGTTGTCGCTGCATTCCCTATTACTCCTTCTACTGAAATTCCTCAATATTTTTCAACATTTGTTGATAATGGTTTAGTTGATACAGAATTTGTCGCAGTAGAAAGTGAACATAGTGCAATGAGCGCATGTATTGGTGCAGAAGCTGCAGGTGCTAGAGCAATGACAGCTACATCTGCAAATGGTTTATCTTTAATGTGGGAAATGATATATATTGCATCAAGTTTAAGACTTCCAATAGTTCTATCATTAGTAAATAGAGCTGTATCAGGTCCTCTTAATATTCATAATGACCATTCAGATGCAATGGGAGTTAGAGATGCAGGTTGGATAATGTTATTTTCTGAGAACAATCAAGAAGCATATGATAACACTTTAATGGCTCATCGTATCGCGGAAAATGAAAATGTGTTATTACCAATCATGATATGTCAAGATGGATTCATTACTTCACATTCAATCGAAAATATAGAATTAGAAGAAGATTCAGAAGTTAAAAAATTTGTTGGTGAATATCATCCAAAACATTATTTATTAAATGATAAAGAACCAATTGCTGTTGGTCCATTAGATGTTCAAAGTTATTTATTTGAACATAAAGCTGGGCAAGCAGAAGCTATGAAAGCTGCAAAAGATGTAATATTACAAGTTTCAAAAGACTTTGAAGAATGGACAGGAAGACATTATGGTCTATTTGAAGAATATAAATTAGAAGATGCAGAAATTGCAATTGTTTGTATGAACTCAACAGCTGGAACAACTAAAGCAGTTATTGATGATTTAAGAGAAAAAGGTGTAAAAGCAGGTCTTTTAAAAGTAAGAGTATTTAGACCATTCCCAGGAGATGAAATTGCTGAAGCTTTAAGTCATCTAAAAGCTGTTGCTGTTTTAGACAAAGCTAGCTCATTAAATGCAATAGGTGGAGCATTGTACGAAGATATAACTTCATGCATGTATGTTGCAGAAAAACATGTGCCAATGGTTAACTATGTATATGGTATAGGTGGTAGAGATACAACATCAAAAGAAATAGAATCAGTTTATACAGATTTACAAGAAATTGCAAAAACAGGAAAAGTAGAAAATCCTTATCGTTATTTAGGATTAAGAAGGGAGGAAAAATAAATGCCTTATAATTTAAAAGAAGTTGTCGCAAATAAACCTTCTCGTTTCACAGAAGGA
>CAJFJY010000024.1:8595-31745 GCA_904384205.1 uncultured Clostridia bacterium
AAATAAACCTTCTCGTTTCACAGAAGGACATAGAATGTGTGCAGGTTGTGGAGCTCCTCCTGTTGCAAGACATATAATGAGAGCATTAAAACCAGAAGACCATGCAGTTGTTGCAGTTGCTACTGGATGTATGGAAGTATCAACATTTATCTATCCATATACAGCTTGGACAGATTCATTTATCCATACAGCATTTGAATGTGCAGGAGCTACATTATCAGGAGCAGAAGCTGCATATAAATCAATGAAAAAACAAGGAAAATTGCCAGAAGATAAACATACAAAATTCATCGCATTTGGTGGAGATGGTGGAACATATGATATAGGTTTACAATCTTTATCAGGAGCAATGGAAAGAAGACATGACATGGTATATGTATGTTATGATAATGGTGCATATATGAATACAGGTATTCAAAGATCATCAGCAACACCAAAATTTGCTGATACAACGACATCTCCAGCAGGTACAGTTATACCAGGAAAAGCACAAGAAAGAAAAGACTTAACAAAAGTAATGGTCGGACATCATTTACCATATGTTGCACAAACACTTGCAATGAATAATTTTGCTGACTTATATCAAAAAGCAGAAAAAGCAATATATACAGAAGGTCCATGTTTCTTAAATGTAATGGCACCTTGCCCAAGAGGATGGGGATATCCAACAGAAGATTTAATGAAAATAAACAAATTAGCAGCAGATACATGTTATTGGCCACTATATGAAGTAGTAGATGGCGTATATCATATAACATATAAACCAGCTAAAAAATTACCAGTAGAAGAATTCTTAAGACCACAAAAAAGATTTAAACATATGTTTAAACCAGGAAATGAATGGATGATTGAAGAATTCCAAAGAATAGTAGATAAAAGATGGCAGGAATTATTAGACTTAGAAGAAATGACAAACAAATAAATTAGAGGGATTTTGGGGACGGACTCAAAAATCCCTTTTTAACTTTCATTTTTATTACTAAAAATATTCTTCTCTATAAATCCTTCTTTTATTAATTTACTTATTCTATTTTTTCCGATTTTTAATATTTGACATATTTCAAAGTTTTTAAGCTCTGTTTCGCTTTTTAAATCTTTAACTATTTTTGCTAACAACACTTTATCTTTCTTTATTTCTTCTATTGATTTATTTTGTAAATATTTTTGCAGAATTTTTTCAGGATTTTTCTTCGAATTTATTAATCTTTTTTGATTATAATTATAATGAATTAAATTAAAAATTGATTTATAATTTTCATCTTCAAATAATAACTCTATTTCCTCTTTTTCTTTTTTGTAATATAAAAAATCATTATACGACGAAAAAATATATTGTCCTAATTCTTTAGCTAAGCCCGCTTCTATAGGATTATAGTGTATATATGCTATTACATTATATAAATATTCCTTTGTCAAAATTGGTTTACTCTTATATCTATCTCTATATACATATCCTACTCTATTATGTTCTCTATTATAGAATCTCGCATATTTTGTATTTACTATTTTCATCCAGTTCGGAATACCTTGTCCACTTTGATTGTAAATTAGTAAGTGTGCATGATTATCCATTACCGTGTATGCTAATAGCTTGATTCTATTCTTCTCCTTTTCTTCGTTTAAGTATTTTAAATATGTATTTTTTTCTTTATTAGTTTCATATATATTTAATTTATTTATCCCCTGTGTCATTATATGATAATATGATGATGTACATAATCTTCTAGCTCTTCTTGGTATTTTAATTCCTCCTTTCAAATAAAAAAGAGGGAAAATTGAGTCCGTCCCCAAAATCCCCCTAAATCCCTATTCTTCTTCTGGAGCTGATACAGGACATACTCCTGCACATGTTCCACAGCTTATGCATGCTGACCCGTCTATTACGAATTTATCTTCTCCTTGTGAAATACATCCTACTGGACATTCAGCAGCACATGCTCCACATGATATACATTTGTCTGTTATTTTATATGCCATTTTTTTCACCTCCTTCAAATATATGCTTACTTTTCCATTCTTATTTTTTAGTTTTAGATTTCTTCCTCTTCTTTGATGTCTTCCCTTTCTAAGTTTTCTAGTTCTTCTAGTTCTTGTTTATGTTCTAATTCTTCTTCGTCTATTTGTTCTGATTCTGTTTCTACATCTTTTATTACTTTTACATCTTTTGCATCATATCTTTTATATGAGTATCCTTCTTCATTTTTGAATTTTACTCTTACTCTTTCTTTTAGTGTTTCTATTGAGTCTATTTCTCCTTCTCCGTCTTCTGTTTCTACTATTGCACCTATTTTTGGCAATTTTGCTAATTTTTCTGTGTATACATTGTCTTCATATTTTAAGCAACACATTAGTCTTCCACAGTTTCCTGATATTTTTGATGGGTTTAGTGAGATGTTTTGTTCTTTTGCCATTTTTATTGATACTGCTTCAAAATTACTTAGGAATGTACAACAACATAGCTCTCTTCCACATACTCCGTTTCCGCCTATTCTTTTTACTTGATCTCTTACTCCTATTTGTTTTAGTTCTATTCTTGTTTTATATATTGCAGCTAAATCTTTTACTAGTTCTCTAAAGTCTATTCTTCCATCTGCTGTGAAATAGAATAGTATTTTGCTATTGTCAAATTTGCATTCTACATATGTTAGGTTCATTGGTAGTTTATGCTCTTTTATTTTTTTCTGACATGTTTTGAAGGCTTCTTCTTCTAGTTTTTTACAATCTTCAAATTGTTTTTGGTCTTTTTTATTTGCTATTCTTATTACTTTTTTTAATGGCTCTAATATTTTTTCGTCTGTTATTCTTCTATTTGGAATAACAACTTCCCCATATTCTTCTCCTTGTGCTGTTTCTACTATTACTTTTTCGCCTTTTCGTACTCTTATATTTTTTGGATTAAAGAAATATATTTTTCCTAATTTTTTGAATCTTATTCCTACTATATTTTTCAATGTTACACCTACCTGCCTTTTAAATATTTAATTTTTCTTTCATTTGTAGTAGCATATTATCTATACACATATCATAATTTGCATTCATTTTCAACCTTTTTTTAGTATTTTCAACTATATCTATACATTCTAAATACGCATATGAGTTTTTTGATAGTTCCATCAATTGAATGTTTATATTTTCTAATATGTCATTTATTATTTCTTTTGATTTATATATTATTTCTGACATTTTGATTATTTCTATAATGTCTTTTTTATGAATATTTGATATTATTTCTTCTACTTTTTCATATATTTCTTTATTTTCTATTATATTTATCGCTCTACTTATGCTTCCTTGTGAAAATTTTAATAACATTTCATTGTCAAGTTTTTGATTAAATTTATTTATTAATATTTCTTTTAGTTTTTCATCTTGTATATTTTCAAAATGTAGTATCATACATCTTGACTTTATTGTGCTTAGATATGCACTTTCATTTGCTCCTATTAATATGATTGTTGCAAATTCTGGTGGTTCTTCTAGTGTTTTTAATAAACAATTTTGTGCTTCTTTTGTCATCTTATCACTATCATTTATGATGTATACTTTTTTAGATGATATTATTGGTTTTTCTATAATTTTACTTTGCATTTCTCTTATTTGTTCTATTTTTATACTATTTCCATCTGGTTCTAAGATTTTGAAATCTGGATTATTGTTTGAATCAAATTCAATACATGATTTACATACATTACAATATTTGCTTTTTTCATCTAAGCATAATATTGCTTTTGCAAAGTCCATTGCTATCATCTTTTTCCCTATTCCTTCTTGTCCTATGAACAGATAGCTATGTGATACTTTTTTGTTTTTTATTGAGTTTTGTAATAATTCTTTTATTTTATCATTTCCAACTATGTTTTCAAACATTACTTACTCCTATTATTCTACTTTTATACAGTTTAATAAACTTAATATTTAAATCAGGCGAGAATTTAATAATTTATTAATTTTGGAGGGTCTTGTGGGGACCGTTCAACAATTCTCAAAAGTTTGAAAAACTTTTGTTAGAATGGGGAGACGGAAAAATTAATAAATTATTAAATTCGGAGCTGAATTATTATAAGTTTACTCTACCTTTCCCCATTGATTTAATGGCCATATTCTTATTGCTACTTTACTTTCAACTTTTTCTAATGGAATACATCCAAATGATCTACAGTCTGTACTATGCGTTCTATTATCTCCCATTGCAAATACGCAGTTTTCTGGTACTACAAAATCATCGAATCCTTCTCTGATTTCGTTATTATCTACTTCTGTTACCACTCCATCTTGTAAATATTCTTCATCTAGTTCTTGATCATTTATATATACTTTTCCATCTTTTATTACTACATGTTCTCCTGGTAGGGCTATTACTCTTTTTATATAACTTTCTTTTCCTATTTCTAATACATGATATGTGAATTTAGTAAATATATTTGTTGGTTCATTTTCGTATTTTGCTACTGGTGCTTCTTTATCTATTTCATTATTTTCTATTTCACTATGACTATATGTTTTTTTACTTGGTGCTTCAAATGTTATTATATCTCCTCTTTCTGGCATTGCTTTTACTGTTCTTGCCCATCTATTCAGCCATAATCTTTGATTTTCTACAAGTGTTGGGAACATTGATTCTTGTTTTACTATTGTTGGTGTTCCTATATAATATCTAAATAGTAATGCTAATACTACTGCTATTACTATGCAATATACCCATTCTAAAATATTTTTTACTTTTGGATTTATTTTCAATTTTATCTCTCCTATCTCTATAAATGAATAAATTATCCTAAATATTATATATTAGATATTTCAATTTATCAATAAATTTTTAAATTATCTCCTGTTGGTATTCTGATTACCACTTCTGTACCTTTTCCAACTTCACTTTTTATATCTATACTTCCTCCATTTTTATCCAAGATTTCTTTTGCAATAGATAGACCTAAGCCTGTCCCTCCCATTTCTCTAGATCTAGCCTTATCCACTCTATAAAATCTTTCAAATATTCTTGATAAATCTTCTTCCGGAATTCCAATTCCATTATCAAATACTTTTATATATGCATCATTATACACAAATCCTACATATATTTTGATTTCTCCATTATCTTTTGTATATTTTATACTGTTTGTTAATATATTTAAAATAACTCTTTCGATATCATCTTTGTCTGCATATACCAATGGCACATCTGCTGTTACAAAGCATTTTACGTCATGATTTTTCTTCTTTATTTCTATTGCCAATTTTTCTTGACATTTTTTTACTAAATCACCTAAATCAAATTGTGTCTTATTTGTTTTCTTCTTATTACTATCATACCTTGATAATGTCAATAAATCTGTAACTAACCTTGCCATTCTTCTAGATTCTGAAGCTATAACATTTAAGAATTTTACTCTTGTTTCATCATCATAATCACCTTCTAATAGAGTATCTGCATACCCCATTATTGATGTTATAGGTGTTTTTAATTCATGTGATACATCTGCTACAAATTCTTTCTGCATATTATCTAGTTTTACATGTTCTGTTATATCTTGTATAACTGCAATTACACCATTTGGTCTATCTAATTCATCTTTAAATGGTGCAAAATATACATCTACATATTTATCTTCTACTTCTAATCTTTGTTCTGTTGAAGTCCAATTTTCTAGATATATAATTTTTTCCATATTTATATCTAACTTAAATTTTTTAAAAATATCATCAAATGTGTTATCTTCTGGTCTTATACTTAACAATTGCTTAGCTGCCGGATTTATTAGTATAATTTCTCCTTCCATATTAAACGCAATTATTCCATCAGTTAAATGCAATAATATAGTTTCGATCTGATTTTTCTGTGTTGAAACCTCACTTAATTTTTCTTTTAATTCTGATGTCATTACATCAAATACATTTTCTAAATCACCTACATCGTTATTTTTACTTAACTTTTTCTTTCCTTTTGGATCTTCTGCAGCTACTTTCTCAGCACTTTTTATTAATTTGTTTATTGGATATATTACAAATTTTGACAAGAATACTGCTATAATAATTGATATTAATGTAAATACAACTGTAGCTACTATCAACACCATCATCGTATTTTGTTGTATTGCATTTACTATATTTTCTAGTCCTTCATTTTCTATTGCCTCTGGATTTATCAAATTTATCGAATTCATAAAACAAAATCCTAAAGCTGATATTATTAAAATTCCTACAATAAAAAAAATTAATACTATTTTTAATTGAGTGCTTTTTAACATTTTATTTCCCTTCTTTTTTTGAATTTACAAGTCTTTGTATTTCTTCATAAATTTTCTTTTCTGCATCTGTTGTTGATACCTTTAGAGCATTTTTTCCCATTGCTTCTTTTTTATTTTTATCTAATATTATTTCTTTTATTGTTTCATTTAAAATTGTTCCATTTAATTCTTCATTTTTTATTATTTTTGCTGCTTTTTGATTTTCTAATACTTTTGCATTATATGTCTGATGATCTCCACTAACATTTGGTAATGGTATTAGTATTGATGGTTTTCCTAAGTTTGATATTTCAGTTATTGTCATCGCTCCACTTCTTGAGACTATTAAGTCTGCTACATTCATGACTTCTTCCATGTTATATATGTATGGTACTATTTTTATATTTTCTACATAATTTATATTAATATTTCTGTCTTCCAATTTTTCTTTTATTATGTCATATTGTTTTGGTCCTGTTGCCCAAATTATTTGATAATCTTTATTTAATTTGTTTTCTATTATTCCCAATATACTGTCATTTATTTTTTGTGCTCCTTGGCTTCCTCCAAATATTAATACTATTGGTTTTATTTCTTTTAATCCTAATTCTTTTATTATTTTTAATTTTTCGTCTATTGTATATTCTTTTTTTCTTATTTTTACTGGCGTTCCTGTATATACTATTCTTTTTGCGTTTTTTATTCTTGATTTAGCATCTTCGAAGGATATTAATATTGTATCTGTTTTTTTTGCTAACATTTTTACCGCTTTTCCTGGAAACGCATTACTTTCATGTAACATTGTAGGTATTTTTAAGCTATGTGCTGCTGATATTGTGGCTCCACAAATATATCCTCCTGTTCCTATTACAATATCTGGATTAAATTCTTTTATTATTTTTTTTGCTTCAAAATATCCTTTTAATGTTTTTAGCATTTTTTTTATGTTTTTTATAGATAATTCTTTACTTAATCCATATGCGTCTATTGCTTTTAGCTTATATCCTGCCCTTGGTACTAAATCATTTTCTAATCCTCTTGTTGTTCCTATAAACATTATTTCTGAATTTTTTTGTTCTTCTTTTATTTTATTTGCTATTGCAAGCCCTGGATTTATATGTCCAGCTGTTCCTGCTGCTGCAATAATTACTTTCATTTTGCTTCCTCCAAATTTTCAAAATTTATAGTTAAATTTTACATAACGAATTAAATTATACTGTTCGCTCCCGAATGTAATAATTTATTAATTTTTCCGTCTCCCCATTCTAAAAATTCTAACAAAAGTTTTTCAAACTTTTGAGAATTTTTGAACGGTCCCCACAAGTCCCTTCAAAATTAATAAATTATTACATTCTCGCGCTATTAAAATATATCATAATTCGTTATGCAAAGATGAACAAAAATTTTATTTGTTATTTTTTGCACTTGCTCTTGATATATTGAGCAACACTCCCATCTCGCATAAAATTATGAATAGAGCTGTTCCTCCATAGCTAAAGAATGGTAATGGCATTCCTGTTGCTGGCATTGACGATGTTACAACCGCTATGTTTATTATGACCTGTATTGCAATTAATGCTGTTATTCCTATTGCCATAAGACTTCCAAACATATCTGGAGATTTCATCGCAATTAATATTCCTCTCCATATGAATACTGCAAATAGCAATATTATCAATACACATCCTAAAAAGCCTAATTCTTCTCCTATTATTGAGAATATGAAATCATTGTGTGGTTCTGGTATGTATAAATATTTTTGTGTACTATCTCCTAATCCAACTCCAAAAAGTCCTCCTGATCCTATTGCATATAAACTTTGTATTACTTGCCATCCATCTCCTGTTGCATCTTGCCATGGATCTAAAAATGTCAATACTCTTTGTAATCTATATGGCTCTAATACAACCAATACAATTACAATTGGAATTAATATGCTTCCTGCAGTTAAGAAATGTCTAAATTTACATCCTGCAACTAGCATCATTACAACGACTATTCCTAATATAACTACTGATGCACTAAAGTGTGGTTGCAATAATAAAAGACCTATAATTGGCAATACCCAAAAAAAGTGTTTTAGAAATCCGTTTTTAAATTTTGGTAAATCATCTCTATTTTTTACTAAAATTCCTGCATAAAATACAATTATCAAAAATTTTACCATCTCAGATGGTTGAAATGAAAATGTTTCTGTTAAATATATCCATCTTTGTGCTCCATTTATTTCTCTACCTACAAGTAATACTGCTACTAATAATATTATGGATATTACATACGAATGTATATAAAATTTTTGATAAAATCTATAATCTATTTTTGATATTGCAAACATTGCTACAACACCCAATATGGCAAATATTAACTGTCTTTTAAAATAGTAATAGCTATCTCCTGTGTCTGCTAATGCTGATGGTGAACTTGCAGATAGCAACATTACTAGTCCTATGCCTAGCAAAAGTATTATTGTTATTAATAATGTAAAATCCATTGGGTTGTTAAGAAAACTTGAAAATTTTTCTCTTTTCTTTTTTGTCATTAAGAGAACCTCCCTTATTATATTTCTTTAGTATTTATATGATTTTTAAACCAATGACACAAAGAATTAGAGTTATAATACTAAATACTATTACTACTTTATTCTCCTTCCATCCAGATAATTCAAAATGATGGTGCAATGGTGCCATTTTAAATATTCTTTTCCCTGTTTTTTTGAAAAATGCTACTTGTAATATTACAGATAATGTTTCAATTACTGGTACTAATGCTATTATTAAAAGTAATAATGGCATTTTTAAATATAATGCTAATCCTGATATAACTCCTCCTAAAAGCAATGACCCTGTGTCTCCCATAAATACTTTTGCAGGATGCAAGTTAAACATTAAAAATCCTAGTGTTGCTCCAATAACTATACTTCCAAAAACTGAAACTTCTCCTATTCCTATCATTAGTCCAATTACTGTTAAACATGTAATTATTATAGCTGATACACTTGATGATAATCCATCTATTCCATCTGTTAAATTTATCGCGTTTGTTGTTGCAAGTATGACTACTATTGCTGCGGGTATATATACAACTGTTGGTAATTCTATATATGTTTTTAATATTGGTATATATGTTTCTGTTCCTAAATTTAGTCCTTGTATTAAATATATTACATATGATACAGATATTATTAATAATCCTAGCATTTTATAGCTTGGTTTTAAACCTTCTGTATTTTTTAATACTAATTTTTTATAATCATCAATAAATCCTATTGCTCCAAATCCTATTGTGAGTAGCATCATAGGAATAATTTTTCTCGCTGTGTCTTCTAGCCCTACCATATTCATGTATATATATGCGATTATTGATGAAATTATCATCGCAATTATTATTATTATTCCTCCCATTGTAGGAGTTCCTTGCTTCTTTAAGTGTGATGCTGGTCCGTCATCTCTTTCTATTTGGCCTACTTTTAATTTTTTTAATATTGGTATTATAATTATTCCTAAGATAATCGATATAATAAATGTACTTAATAATACTATTATTTCAAAACTCAACTTTCTCAAACCTTTCTGCTTTTATTTCTTTCGTTTTATTTTTTTTCTTCTTTGTTTTCTAATTTTGAAATTATTTCTCTTACAATAACTCTTTCATCAAAAGGATATTTCTTTCCATTTATTTCTTGATATGGTTCATGCCCTTTTCCTGCTAATAGTATTATGTCTTTATTGTTTGCCATTTTTATTGCTTTTTCAATGGCTTCTGCCCTATCTACTACTATTTCATAGTTTCCTTTTGTCTTTTTTATACCTTCTTCTATTTGCTCAATTATTTTTTCTGGATCTTCTGTTCTTGGATTATCTGAAGTTATTATTGTATAATCTGCAACTTTTCCTGAAATTTCTCCCATTATTGGTCTTTTTCCTGGGTCTCTATCTCCTCCACATCCAAATACACATATTACTTTTCCTCTTGTGTAACTTTTTATAGCTTTTAATATGTTTTCTAGACTTTCTGGTGAATGTGCATAATCAATCATTATTGTTAATCCCATTTTGTTATCTACTAATTCTGATCTTCCTGGTACTCTTACTTCTAAAAGTGCTTCTTTTATGATTTCTGGTGATACATCAAATTTTTGGGCTACACATATTGCTGCTAAAGAGTTATATACGCTAAATCTTCCTGGTATTCCTGTTTTTACTCTTTCATTTCTATCTACTAATTTTACTTTAAAGTCAACATATGAGTTTGTTATAGTTATATCTTTTGCTAATAATTTTGCGTAGTTATCTATTCCATATGTCATTATATTACTTTCTGGAAATAGTGATGGTATTTTTGCTCCTTGTAAATCATCCGTATTTACTATTCCATTTTTACATTTCTTGAATAGTATTAGTTTTGAGTTTAGATAGTCTTCCATATTTGGATGTTCCTTTTCGC
This sequence comes from uncultured Clostridia bacterium, assembly GCA_904384205.1. Lineage (GTDB taxonomy): Bacteria > Bacillota > Clostridia > TANB77 > CAG-508 > CAG-269. The sequence continues at coordinate 19,263 of CAJFJY010000024.1, forward strand.
TGATATGGTCTTCTGAAAAATTTGTAAATATTGCATAATCAAATTCACATCCATCTACTCTATGTAATTTTAGACTTTGTGATGATACTTCCATTACAACTACTTCTACACCTTCATCTGCCATTTGCTTAAATATTCGTTGTAATTCTAAACTTTCTGGTGTTGTTCTATCACTATCTTTTATTTTTTTACCATTAATATATGTTGCTATTGTTCCTATTAATCCTACTTTTTTTCCTGCTCTTTCTAATATTTCTTTTATCATAAATGTTGTTGTTGTTTTTCCTTTTGTTCCTGTAACTCCTATTAGTTTGAATTTACTTGATGGATTTCCATAAAAATTAGATGATGCTATTGCTAATCCTTCTCTTGTATCTTTTGCCATTATTATTGTTACATCTTCTGGTATTTTTAATGATTTTAAATCACATCCTTCTTGTATCATTATAGCTGTTGCTCCATTTTCTATTGCATCATTAACAAATTGATGCCCATCTACTGCAAATCCTTTTATTGCTACAAATAAATATCCTTTTTTTACTTCTTTAGAATTATTTTCAATTTCTTTTATCTCTAAGTTTAAATCTCCTTTAACTTTTAATCCTTCTAATCCTGCTAATAACTTTTTTAATTCCATTTAGAATCATCCCTTCATTTTATTATATATTAAGGTTAAATTTTTAGCCTTAATTTTTGTATATTATATAACTAAATTTTGTTTTTGTATAGGTTTTTACTTAAATTTTTTACGCATAAAACTACAATTTTATTACTGTTCACAACTATAATTAGTATTTAATGAATTTATATATTTTTGTTATTATAATTTTATTCATAAAGTATATAAATATTCAAAAGGCACCTCATATTGAAGTGCCTTTTCATGCTATTTCATTTACTTTTTCGCTTTAATGCCTGATTTATCTCTTCCTTGGCATCAAAAGCTGCAACCTCAGTTGCCTTTTCCCAGCCTTCATTCTCTGCAATATCTTTGTATGCATCTCTTTTATACGCATACATTAGTCCTCTTGAAGAACTGACAATGGCTCCCAGTCCTTCTTCATCAAAGTAACCACTACATCGTGTTCCACCTGACACAAGAAACATAGTATTAGGCATACGCTTTCTTAAAGCCTCTGCCTCTTTTGGATGAGTTGCTCCGACAACTGCACCCACTGGAGAATATCTTTCCTCCTCTGTAGTAAAAAGCTTTCCCCAACTTGCACTCAGTTCATACGCGTAGTCTATTGGATCAAACCACATTCGATCCTGAATTTCACAAGAAAACTTATTTGATGTTTCTATAAAAACACCTTGACCATTCTTTACCGCAGTCTTTATAAATGGATTTACTCCATTTATGCCTAAATACGGATTGATGGTTACTGCATCAAATGGTGGGTATTTTCCTCCAAGCAATGCTTTAGCATAAGCATATGCTTTTAAATTGGAGTTAATACCTGATATTTTCAGGTCTCCTATAACAAAGAGATCTGACAACCTTGCGTATAAGGCTATTTCCCGATAAATAGAAAAACAGTCCTTATCCTTAAAAAATTCATTTTCAATCTTTATGGCTACAACATGTTGTGCAACCGAATCAATGTACTTTGTACAAAAGTCTCTAAGTATATCTTTCTTAGATATACCAATTTTTAATGCCGCCTGATATATAGGCGGTAATTCTGAGATTCTTGGTGCCAATCCCGCGACCAGCCTACTGTTTTTCCGTTTCATTTCCTCACTTAAACATTCTATAGCATTCATTTTTTCTCCTCCTAAAAATTTTATTTGGATTATCAATAAGAAGTTACAAGGAATATTATATCACTATTTTACATAAAATTCAACCTGATTTTTATAATACTTTGTATTATCTAGTTTAATATCTTATCATACTCCATTTTTAGCATCAGTACTACAGATTCCAGTATACTGTACTACATTTTCTGTTTCCTGCTAATTCCATATTACCGGTCTAAATGTAACATTCGCAGCCGCTTGACCTGCTGCGAAGTCGAAGTTGAAGTTAGTGTTAACGCCGAACAGAGAATCTCTTATTATAATAGGATAATCTGTATTTGATTGATTTTGAAAAGTATATGACGCGCCATACCAGTTTTGAGTTTCTGCTATCGCTCTACCTAGAGTTGTTGTTACATTAACTGTATTTGATATTTCATCAACATATTTTTCCATACCTGGTGTTTTTAATGCTTCTTCTAGTCTATATCTATAAGATTTTGCATTTGTTGATGTCTTATTTCTATTTTCAAATAATGTTGCTGTTTGCATATATCCTCCTGTATCTTTTACTCCTGATTCATTCCCTGTAGATGTACTATTATATGAATTAGTTGATGTTGCATTTGCTCCATATCTACTTTGTGCAAGATATGCCACTGCTCCCCAGTCAAGTGATGTAGCTAAATGTGGATCTAATGTATTTGTTCCTAATGTTGAATCTCCATTTCTCAAATTATAGCAAATGTCAAAAGATTCTGATACATTTACACTTGTGTATGTTGTTGCTCCTTTTATTATTTGTACTCCCGCTTTACTAATAGTTGTGCTAAAGATTACTATAAATATAATAATTATAAACGAAATAATTATTTTCCTCATAATTATATCCCTCCCAATATCATTTGTTTATTTCACTTTTAATTTTATAAACTATTTTTATATTTTTTAGGCTTTACTCTGTTTTGCTTGGCTTATATTTTGCTACCCATATTCCTGACAATTTATTCCCATTTAAATCTGTATCTTGATTAAATGCTGGATGTACTGTAAAGTCTAATGGTAAAACATCTCCATATTTTTCTGTGTCTAATGGCCTATCATTTATATCTACAAAAATTATTTCTGTATCATCATTTGGATTATCTGGTAATCTATAAGCATATCTTGGTATCCATACCCAACATGCTTCTTGTCCATTTGCTGTTGTTTTTATATTTGCCCATAATTTATTTTCATAGTCATACCATTTTTTATCACTATTAAATTCTTCTAGACTACTTACTTCTGATAATTTTGTTTCTGCTGTACTTCCGTTTTCTTCATATTTTATTAAATATGTATTTTCTCTATCAAATCCTGACATATCTGGCACTAAGGTTTTGTCTGACAATTCTAAATCATCTGTTGTGTCATTTACATGTGTTGGGTCATATTTTGCTACCCATATTCCTGATAATTTTTTTCCATTTGCATCTGTGTCTTGGTCAAATGCTGGATGTACTGTGAAACCATCTGGTATTGTGTTTCCAAATTTTTCTGTATCTAATGGTCTGTTTTCTGTGTCTATAAAAATTATTTCTGTATCATCATTTGGATTATCCGGTAGTCTATATGCATATCTTGGTATCCATACCCACCATGCTTCATATCCATTTGCTATTGTTTTTATGTTTGCCCAGACTTTATTTTCATAGTCATACCATTTTTGATCACTATTAAATTCTTCTAGATTGCTTATTTCTGATAGTTTTGTTTCTGTTGTATTTCCATTTTCTTCATATTTTATTAGATATGTATTTTCTCTATCAAATCCTGTTAAATCTGGTTCCATTACTTTTTTTGTCATTTCTAAATCATCTGTTTTGTTTTTTCCATAACTTGGATCATATTTTGCAATCCATATTCCTTTTAATTCTTTATCTGTGGTAAATGCTGGATGTACTTGATATCCTTCTGGTAAGCTACTTCCATATTTTTCTGTGTTCAATGGTTTGTTATTTGTGTCTACATATATTATCTCTGTTGTTGGTGGTTTTTTTGTGTCTGTTACTTCTCCTATTTTATATGCATATCTTGGTATCCACACCCACCATGCTTCATAACCGTTTGCTGTTGTTTTTATATTTGCCCAAATTTTATTTGCATAATCATACCACGTGTATTTTGTATTTCCATCTTCTATATAATTTATTACTTCTTGATTCATATGTAATGTTATTCCTACTTCATATGTTTTGCTAAAATCTTCATTATAATATATTGCACTTGTTGTTAATGCATTAAATCCTTCTAAATTTGGTGCATAATATGTTTCTTCTCCTACTGTTACTATCTCACTTTCTTCTTTCATTACATAGTCTTTTTCATTCATTTCTATATCATATCCTGAACCCATTACTCTACATCCATATTTATAGCTATGTACTGCTTTTCCTTTTAGTCTTGTTACGTTTACTTTAAATGCTGTATTTGTTAACTGATCATATATATATGTTGTATTATTTTGTGCTATCTCGTCTGGTACATAGTATAGTCCTTCTACTTTTCCTGTTTCATCAATTAAATAATCTAATAAATTTTCTATATAATATTCTTTTGTTGGTTCTTTATTTGTAGGCATTCCTTCTCTTATATATATTATTTCCATTTTTAAACTTTTGGGCAAACTTGTTGGTTCTACCGGTACTGTAAATATAGGTTTTGCTTCATTTGATAATATTTCTTCACTATTTTCTATTTCTTTTATTTTTATTCTTTCATCTAATTCTGTCATTTCTGTCGCGAATGCTGCCCATACTGCATTTGTTAATATTCCATTGTCTCCTGATATTGTTGTTATTGTTACTGACGCTAAGATTAATAATACTATTATTGTGATGACAAGTGCCATTAATGTTATTCCTTTTATGTTGTTTTTCATTTGTTCCCTCCTATTTTCTGTTTTATGTTACCTTTTAGTTTCCTTAAGGATGTTACTTAAGGAAATTAAAAAAGATTATATATAGCTCGAAAGCATTAATTTTTCAAGCTTTTATATAATCTTTACTTTTTATTTTTATAATATTTATAATGTTTTTTACAGCATTTTTGTATTCTACTTCTATTGACATTACTACATTTTATTGATATTATATTTTTAATTTAAAATCATTAAGTAACATCCTTAAAGAAAAATTTATTATATTTCTACATATAATTTTGTTCCTTCATTTATTGTAATTCCTGCTTTTGGTGTTTGGTTTTTAATTATGGTATTTTCTTTATCTATATTTTCATCTTCATTTTGTAAATTTAGTTCTAATCCTGTTTCTTTTATTATTTCTTCTGCCTCTTTGATTGTTTTGCCTATTATATCTGGTGTTTCAACTTGATTTATGACTTCTACTTCATCTTGATTCCCTTGATTTACTTCTAAATATGGTAATATTTCGCTAAATATCTGCCCTCCAATTGGTGCTGCAACTCCACCTCCTTGGTGCCCTCCTTCTCCTGTTGGATTATATAAAGTTATCAATAATACTACTTGTGGATCATCTATTGGTGCTACTCCTAAAAATGATGTTACATATTTATTTGTATTTACACCATCTTCTGATGTTCCTGTTTTTCCTCCTATTCTATATCCTGCTACTTTTGCATTTTTTCCTGTTCCTTCTGATACTACTGATTCCATCATGCTTAATACTTTTTCTGATGTCTCTTTTGATATTGCTGTACCTCTTGTTTCATTTTCTATTTCTGTTATTTCTTTTGTTTGACTATTTACTATTTTTTTTACTACTTTTGGTTTGACTTGCGTTCCTCCATTTGCTATTGCAGATACTGCTGTGACTAATTGCAAAGGTGTTATTTCAAATCTTTGCCCAAAACTTATTGTAGCAAGTTCCACTGGTCCTGCTTTTTCTTGTTTTATAAAGATACTGTTTGCTTCTCCTGGTAAGTCAACTCCGGTTACTTCTAAAAGTCCAAATTTTTTTAAATATTCAAAGTATTTTGTTACTCCTATTTTTTGTCCTAGTCCTATAAATACTGGGTTACATGAATTCATTAATGCTTGCCTTAGGCTTTCTGCTCCATGTGGTCTATAATATCTCCAACATTTAATTCTTACTCCTGCAACTTCAATTCCTCCTGTACATGTAAATTCTCCTTCTTTATCTATATCTGTTACTATTCCTTCTTCTAATGCTGCTGATGCTGTTATTGTTTTAAATGTTGATCCAGGTTCATATGTGTCTGTTATTGCTCTATTTCTCCATACTGCCTGCAAATTTTTCGTTTTATCTTCTTGGCTCATATTTTCCCAATTTTGTTTTAGTTCATCAGTATATGCTTCAAATGGTTCATTTAAATTATATGATGGATATGTTGCCATTCCTAAAATATCTCCTGTTTTGGGATCCATCACTACTACATTTCCACCATCTGTACACTCATTGTCAATACATGCTTCTTTTAAATATTTTTCTATTATAGATTGTATATTCATATCTATTGTTAAAATTAAATCGTTTCCATCTATTGCTGATATGTAACTTTCTCCTTCTTCTCCTATTTCTCCTCCTTTTGCATCTGTATGTTTCTTTATCCTTCCTTTTTGCCCTGCAAGCTCTGCCTCATATTTTGCTTCTATTCCATCTAATCCTTGATTATCACTTCCACAAAATCCTATTACTTGTGATGCTAAGTTATTATTTGGATAATATCTTTTTGTGTCTTCATCAATGTTTATTCCTGTATCTATTACGTTTTCACTCATCCATGCTCTTAGCTCATCTGTTTTCTCTTTTTCTACTTTTTTTACAATTGTTTCTATCGAACTTCTTTTTTTGACTTTTTTTAGTACTGTTTCATAATCTAATTCAAATATTTCTGATAGTTTTTTTGCTACTTTTTCTTTGTTTTCTTCTGATATGTTTACTGGATTTACGGTTACTGTTTCAACTGTACTACTTACTGCTAATATGTTTTTTCCTGTTCTATCATAAATTGTCCCTCTTTTTGGATTTATATATCTATCTAGAGTTTGCTGTTCATATGCCATCTCACTTAAGGTTGCTCCTTGGACAAATTGTATAAATCCTATTCTTCCTATTAATAATATTATTATTAGAAACGCTATGAATAAAATATTTCTCATTCTTTTTTTGGCTGATAAGTTTGTTGTAATCATAAAAAACCTCCTAATTTATTTTATTAGGAAGTTTTTTTATTATTACTTTTAATTGCTATATATTTTCTAATGAATCCATTAATAGAAATTCTTTTAATTTAATATGTTTAACTGTACTTGTTGAATAGTCTATATCATCATTAGTTATAATTATTTTTTGTGATAAATTATTTATGTTTGCGAATGCTGAAAATTCACGATTATATGTTTTTTCTTCTGCTATGCTATATGCAACTTGTATATAATATTGTTTATTGTTTTTTTGTGCAAGGAAATCTATCTCTTTTCCATTATTGTTAAATACATTTAATTTATATCCCATATAAATAAGTTCATTATAAACTATATTTTCTAAATTATGTGTTAAATCATATCTATTGTCCATACATCTAATTGAATTAAATGCTACATCTGTATTATATATTTTTGAATAATATGCAAGTTCATTTTTTGTTTTAGTCGAATATTGTTTAACTGATTCAATGATATAGGCATCTTCTAAATAACTTAGATATTTAATGATTGTGTTTATAGAACAATTCTCATTTTTTCCTTTTATGTAATCATGAATTGATTTAGCTGAAATAATTCTGCTATTTGATCTTAATATATAATTTACAAAATTTTTAAATAGCTGTTCTTTTTTTATTTTATATCTATTTAATAAATCATTAATAACTATTGTGTCATCTAAATCATTTAGATATATCATTCGTGCTTCTTCTGTATCAAATTCAAATCTTTTAGGAAATCCTCCCCATACTAGATAATCTATAATACTGCATTCTTTTCCAAGTTCTTTGGTATATTCTAAAATTTCTTTATATATAAATGGTCTTATTTTAAAAGCAACATATCTACCACTTAGTTCTTTTGTAAACTCTTTTGATAATAATTTTGAATTTGAGCCAGTAATAAATATCGAGTTATTATATAGTCGCAATGTTTTACAGGCTTCTTGCCAACCATCTAACATTTGTATTTCGTCTAAAAATACATAACATTTTCCAGCTTTTCTATTATTTTCAATATAATCTATCAACAGATTACTGTTTGAAATGTTAGTCAAAATTCTTTTATCTTCAAAATTCAGATAAATTACATTATCTGTTTTTTGTTTTATTTCGTTTCTTATTTGTTCAAGTACAACTGATTTTCCTGAACGCCTTATCCCTGTTATAATTTTTATTAAGTCAGAGTCATAAAATTCACGAATCGGTTTTATATAGTGCTCTCTATATATCATAACTATTCACCTCTATATTTATTATACTGAAAGTTTTTCCTTTTGTCAACAAATCTTTCAGTAGTACTGAAAGATTTTCTTGTTTTTAAAATATATTTCACTTTGTACTATTTTTTATTTTTTCATTTTCGACTTAAGGTGGGGACCGACAAGTTAGAAAGTGTTAAACTTAATTAAATTTATACAATAAATTTTAAAAACTGCAACTTATAGTATATCCTATCATGTTACAGTTTAATTTCTATTTAATATTGCATCTATAATTTTTTCAAACCAATTTTTTTTATCTTCTTCATTTATCTTGACTTTTTCTGAAGCTGATTCGATATAATCTTTTTTAGGCAATGTTACATATACTGTTTGTTTATTAGTTAATTTGCTCATACCTAATCTATTTTTAGCTTCTTGTTCAATATTACTGAAGTTTAGACTATTTTCTATATTTACTTCTGTTTGTTCATTTTCTTTTTGTAATGCTGCTAATTCTTGTTTTTGAGATTGAATTTCACTAAATTTTACACTTATTTGAGAGTTTTGATAACTTATTGCTAATAAAACTCCTAGAGCTACAATTGCTGCCGCAATTAGTTTCATTTGAGTTTTCTTTTGACTTTTTGATAGTTTTACTTCTTGTCTTGGTAATTCTTTAACGACTTTTAATTTTTTATTTTTAGTTTTTGTCTTGCTTCTTTTGTTACTTTTATTATAATCTGGATCTAGTTTTCTTGGACTAGTCTCATATTGATAATTTTCCATAAGTTATCACCTCCTTATAGTTTTATTCTTTAGTTCTTTCAAACACTCTTAATTTAGCGCTTTTGCTTCTTGAGTTTTCTTCTTGTTCTTTTTCACTTGGTATTATTGGTTTTTTTGTTATTATTTTGCCTAAAGATTTTGCTCCACATACACAATATGGTAAATCACTTGGACATGTACAATTACCTTTTGCTTCTATCATTGCTTTTTTTACTGCTCTATCTTCTAATGAATGAAATGTAATTACACATAATCTTCCTTTTTCTTTTAAGCAATCTATACAGTCTAAAATTGTTTTATATAATGGTTCTATTTCATTGTTTACTTCTATTCTTATAGCTTGAAATGTTTTTTTTGCAGGATGTCCATTTTTTTGTTTTAATTTAGGTATTGATTTCTCAATTATTTCTACTAGTTCTTTTGTTGTTTCTATTTTTTTTGTTTTTCTTTGGATACAAATATTTTTTGCTATTTGTCTTGAAAATCTTTCTTCTCCATATTCATAAATTATATCTGCTAATTTTTGTTCTGGATATGTATTTACAACTATTTCTGCTGTTAAGTTTTGAGTTTTATCCATTCTCATATCTAATTTATTGTCTCCTAGATAACTAAAACCTCTATTTCTTTCATCTAGTTGATATGAAGATACTCCTAAATCTAAGAGAATTCCGTCTACTTTATCTATTTCTAAGTCATTTAATATTTTTTTAATATCGTCATGATTTCCATGTACATATTTTACATTTGAATATTTTTCTAAAGTTTTTTTAGCTGACTTTAAGGCTTCTTCATCTCTATCAATTCCAATTAGAAGCCCTTCTTCTCCGATTTTTTTGATTATTTCTTTACTGTGTCCTGCTCCACCAATTGTTCCATCTACATATATTCCATTTGCTTTTATATTCAAATTTTCTATACATTCTTCTAACATTACAGGTGTGTGTTTAAATTCCAATGTTTCACCTCTTAAATTAACATTCCAGCTGGTAATTTTTTACCAGCTGATTATCTTTTGGTTATTTCATAGCTTTTGTAATGTTTTCTTTTGTTTTAATAAATCTTATAATCTTTATCTTTTGCAATTATTAATTCTTTTGTACTCTTGTCTTTTGTATTTTTTTGATTCTTTTGTGTTTATATAAACTTATATAAATAAGTTATATACCAAGATTTGCCATGTTTTCTGCAATTTCTTCTGCTGATATATTTTCATCACATTGTTCCCAAATTTCTTTATTCCATATTTCAAGTCTTGTACCAACTCCTATGATTATAGCTTCTTTTTCTAATTTTGCTACTACTCTTAGGTTACTTGGTATTAAAAATCTTCCTTGTTTGTCTATTTCACATTCTGTTGCTCCTGCTAAAAAGAATCTTACGAAGCTTCTTGCATTTTTATCTGATAGTGGCAAAGTTTTTAGTTTTTCTTCGAAGTTCAACCATTCTGTTTGTGAGAACGCAAATAAGCAACCATCTAAGCCTTTGGTTAAAATGAATTTTTCTCCAATATCTTGTCTTAGCTTGGCTGGCATTATTAATCTGCCTTTTGCATCTAGAGAATGCTCATATTCTCCCATTAACAACTGAACTTCACCTCTTTTCACTTTCTACCACTTTGTGCCACTTTTCTCCACTTCAAATTGATTTTAATATAACTTTTTATATTTTGCAAGTGTTTTTTAAAATTTTTTTATTTTTTTTAAATAATATGTTACAATTCACAGCCTATCATTAATTACTTTAAATGTTTTATATATTATATTGAAAAAATTTTGAATGTGATTGGAGTAATTTTAGAAATTCTTTATTAATTTTTTGGAAAATGTTCGCGCCGAACGAACGAAGTGAGGGCTAAGTGAAAGGGTGCCAAAAAATTAATTTAGAATTTCTTAAATTATGTATTGAGCCGAAAAATTTATGAAATATAATATATAAAACATTTAGTATTTTACCAATTTCGCTGTGAATTGTAACAATAATATTTATTTTGTTAACAATTTTTTGTGTTTTTACTTTTATTTATCTTTATAGAACATTTCGTTTTACTTTTCATTTTTATGGTATTATAAGTTCATTTTCTTTGTTTTATTACCTTGTTATACTTTATATATAATAATAAGGAGGTAACTTATGAATACTACAGAACGTGCTTTGAGAAAGAGTATAGGAAGTAAAATTAAACTTGCTAGAACAAGAACTAATTATACACAAGAAAAGCTTGCTGAAAAATTACAGCTATCTACTAGATATATTAGTCAATTAGAACGTGGTGTTGCTTTTGGTAGCGCTACTACGATTGTTAGTCTTTGTAAAGCTTTAAACATTAACTCTGATTTTCTTTTTCATGATGTAATCAATTCTGAAAATTCAGTTTCAGCAATTGTAGATGATAAGTTTTTACATACTTATTCTATGTTAAATGATTATAATAAGGAAGTTTTGAATAGTATAGCTAGAGAATTAGTTAATTTGCAATCAGCTTATTCTGAATCAGAAATGAAAGCTGCCGCTAAAGATAAAAATAATTTTAATAAATATTATAATAGAAAAGATGTCGTTATTTGACATCTTTTCTGTTTTTTAATAACTAGTCTATTGTTGTACTTGTTCTTCCTGTTCCTACAACCGCTTCTTGTAATGAACGCCATGTATTGCATCCTACTATCCCATCTACTGTAAGTCCTGCTCTTGCTTGATAACTTCTTACTGCATTTTGGGTTGCTGATCCGAATATTCCGTCTAATCCACCTGTTCTATATCCTAAGGTATTTAAATCATCTTGTGCTATTAATACATAATTACTTAAACTTCCTCTTCTAAGTAAAGGAAATCCTCCTGTGCTACATGCAGGTTTTCCAAATCTTTTATCAAAGTGTACCCATGTTGGTGTTAATGATATTGGCTCTACATAGTACCATACTCCAGAATTATTGGCACTTTCCCATAATTGCCTTCTTCTTGTAGCTGTTAGTGTTTGCCCTACATCAAATGCTGTACCTGCATAATGTTGTGACTGTGCCTACACAGTTGAACCACTTTTGATTATCGTGCAAAAGATAATTGATTTTGGCGTTGTTAAACTTCAGTCGCCATCAAGTCGGCGTACTTATGTACGCCTCGCTCAAGTCTCCTTCGTTTGCCTAGCCAAAATGCAATTCTTTTTTTGCACTTGTACTTTTTATTTTATTATATCAATCTACTTATATCTATTTTTAATTCAAATTTTACAGATTTGTCGTGATAAATGTAAATTTTATCAATTAGCATGTTTAGTATTGCTTTATCTGGTACTTCCACTTCTATAATTTGATTAAAATAATCTATTGTTTGTTTCATTTTTTCTTGCTTTATTTCTAAATCTTCATTTTGCAACTCTTGTAATTTCTTTTTTGTCTTTTTAATTTCTTTATACTTTTCTTCTTCTAAACTTCTATATGTATTTTCTATAAATTCTCTTTTGTCTTCTAAAGAACTTGCTATTTCTTTTATTCTCTGTGAGATTAAAACTTTATATTCTGCTTCCAAATTCTTTAAATTCTTTTGTTGTTCTTCAAGATTT
>CAJFJY010000025.1 GCA_904384205.1 uncultured Clostridia bacterium
AAATACTTTCAAAGGTTTAATTCATATTTATCTCGTTCGTCCCAACATCGCAGAAACTGTATAAAATTAATTAAATTAAAATTTAATTAATTTTAACATCTTCTAGCTAGCTGGTCCCCACACGAGCTCACTCGAAAAATATGAATTAAACCTTTTCAAGATTCTTTACTATGTGTGGCTGTGAATTGTAACAATAAATTCGAAAAACGAAAAAATGTTCAAAAATTCTATTGACAAATTAAAATAAAGATAATATAATACAAACAAATATTTGAAGAACAAAAGAACGGCAAAGGCTTAGTGATATAACATATGAAAGAAAGGAATGGAACTTATTATGATAACAAATTTGCATATAAAAAATATTGGTATAATAGATGATTTAGAAATCGATTTAAACGAAGGACTAAATGTTTTAACAGGTGAGACTGGAGCAGGAAAAACCTTAATTATAGGAGCACTTGCAATCTTAAGTGGTGGTCGTTTCTCAAAAGATATGATAAGAAAAGGTGAAAGTTCTTCATATATAGAAGCATGTTTTTATGAACCTAATAATACTGATTCAATTGATGGAAATATAATAGTATCTAGAGAAATAAATAATAATGGAAAAAATTTGTGCAAAATAAATGGAAGAATGGTTACGGTATGCGAACTAAAAAATTTTATGTCAGCAATAATGGAAATACATGGACAAAATGATAATCAGAATCTATTAAATAATGAAAATCATATAAAATATTTAGATGGATTTATAGGAGAAAAAGTAAACAGCTTAAAGATTCAATATTTAGATTATTATAACAAATATGTGGATGTTAAAAAGAAATTGAAAGAAAATTATGGAGATGATAAAGAAAGACAAAGAAAATTGGATTTACTAAAATATCAATTTAATGAAATTAAAGATGCAAATTTGAAAGACGGAGAAGAAGATGAACTAGAAACGAAAAGAAAAGTAATAATTAACTCTGAAAAGATAGAAGAGAGTTTAAAAGGTTCAGATTTAGCTATAGGTGAAAATTGTGAAGAAAACTTAAGTTTAGCAATAAAGTATATGGAAAGAATAAGCGATGTAGATAAAAAATATGAAAATATAGCCAAAAGTCTAAAAAATATTTATTATGATATACAAGAAATTGCAAGAGATATAAGTGAATACAAAGAAGAAATTGAATTCAATGAAACAGATAGAAATGAAATAGAACAAAGGCTAGATCTAATTTATTCACTAAAAAGAAAATATGGTAATAGTATAAAAGAAATATTAGAATATATGGAAAAGCTAGAACAAGAAATTTCATATATAGAAAACTTAGATATTTATAATAATGAACTAAAAAAAGAACAAAAAATATTAGAACAAAAGCTAAATGAGTTAGGATCAAAAATAAATAAAATAAGAGTAGAAAATGCTATCATATTGAGCAAAAAGATAAATAAAGAATTAGAAGAGTTAGAAATGAAAAATGCTAAAATCAATGTGAAAGTTGATTATAAAATTAACGAATATTTTAGTACAGGAAAAGATATTATATCTTTTTATATAACAACAAATATAGGAGAAGGAGAAAAAGAATTATCAAAAATTGCCTCAGGTGGAGAAATGTCAAGGACAATGCTTGCAATAAAAAAAGTATTAGCAGAATCAGACAAAATATCAATAATGGTATTTGATGAAATAGATACAGGAATTAGTGGAAAAGCAGCAAATAGTGTAGCAGTAAAATTGAAAAAAATTTCTCAATCACATCAAGTTATTTGTATATCACATTTAGCAAGTATTGCAGCAATAGCAGACTACAATTATTTTATTAGTAAAAATGTTACAAATGAAAGAACAAATACAAATATTAAATTATTAAATGAAGATGAAGCAGTAAGAGAAATTGCTAGAATTTCATCAGGGGAAGTTAATGATATAAGCTTAAAATTTGCATATGAATTGAGAAATAAAAAGGCTTCATAAATCTATATCATTAAACTGAATAATATATGAGAAAAATGATATTATAATATTTTCAAGTTCTCCTGTTCATTCCATTCAAAAAGAATTCATAAGGCTTTCTCATGAGCCTCTTTCATTCAGGCTCAAAATCAAAGATTTTGCCCATGAACATTCCTCATTCAAAAGCCAAATGAATTCTAATTTTCATTTCAATCAAGCGTCGAAGCTTTAAAATATTATAATATCATTTTCTTTAAATAGATTATTTGCTTATAGCGAATAAAAAAGAATAATTTGGAAAAAATGTAAATAGCAAAAAGAATAAATTTTGAGAAAGGAAGGTTACATTTATGAAAGATTATTTAGGAATAAAAAATATTGAGGCAATAGAAGTTCTTGATTCAAGGGGAAATCCTACTATACAAGTGGAGGTAGTTACAGAAGGTGGATTTTCAGGAGTAGCATTAGTTCCATCTGGAGCATCTACTGGAAGTTTTGAAGCTATTGAATTACGAGATAATGATAAAAGTAGATTTATGGGAAAAGGTGTGCAAAAAGCAGTAGAAAATGTAAATAAAAAAATTGCAAAAAAATTAATAGACATGAATGTATATGATCAAAGAAAAATAGATGAAGAAATGATTTTATTAGATGACACATTAAATAAATCAAACTTAGGAGCAAATGCAATATTAGGAGTATCGCTAGCAGTTGCAAAAGCAGCAGCAAATTCATTAGGTATGGAATTATATAACTATATTGGAGGAATAAATGCATCACAATTACCAATACCAATGATGAATATATTAAATGGAGGAAAACACTCTGATAACAATATAAATATCCAAGAATTTATGATAATGCCAATAGGAAGCATAACATTTGCTGAAAGGTTAAAAAGAGGAGTGGAAGTATATCATTCGTTAAAAAAAGTATTAAAAAGTAAAGGATATTCTGTAGCTGTTGGAGATGAGGGAGGATTTGCTCCAAATTTAGAATCAGAAGAAGAAGCAATAGAAGTAATATTAGAAGCGGTAAAGCAAGCAGGATATGAACCTAAAAAAGATATTTGCATAGCATTAGATATAGCAAGTACAGAAATGTATGAAGAAGCACAAAAAATAGGAAAAACAGGATACTACTTTTGGAAAACAGATAAATTTAAAACAACAGAAGAAATGATAGAATATATAGAAAATTTATGTAACAAATATCCAATAATTTCGGTAGAAGATGGTTTAGCAGAAGAAGACTGGGAAGGATGGAAAACACTAACACAAAAATTAGGAAATAAAATACAACTAGTAGGAGACGACCTATTTGTTACAAATGCAAAAAGGCTAGAAAAAGGAATAAAAGAAAATTCAGCAAATGCCATTTTAATAAAGCCAAATCAAATAGGAACATTAACAGAAACACTAGAAACAATACGATTAGCAAAAGAAAATGGTTATAAAACAATAATATCACATCGTTCGGGCGAAACAGAAGACACAACAATTGCAGATATAGCAGTAGCAATTAATGTAGGTCAAATAAAAACAGGAGCACCATGTAGAACAGATAGGGTTGCAAAATATAACAGATTGTTAAATATAGAAAATGGAATATAGGGATTTAGGGACGTACCTCAAAATCCCTATATTCCGGGATTAGGGGGACAGACCTTGAAAATATAAATAAAAAAATGAAGGTAGAATTTAAAAATCTGCTTTCATTTTTTGCTTACAAAATAGAATATAATCAAAAATTTTTCCTTAAGTAAGTTACTTAAAGATTAAATTTACAAAAAAATAATATCAATAAATTATTTAAATGTCAACAAAAAACCTAAAAAAATATATAAGAAATTGTAAAAAAATGAAATAGAAATAATAAAATAGAAAATTTTAAAATACTTGATATTTAAGCTTTTTTTGAAGATGTTAAAATCTTTAAGTAACTTACTTAAGGAAAATATAGAGAAATAATTTACTATAGACTATTGACTTAATACAATAATAAATATAGAATAAATATGCATAAAAAGGATAAAATACCAATAAAAAAAAAGTATTAAGTCATAGTACTAGAAACAAAGGAGGAATTAAAAAGTGAAAGCAAAACAAAAATTAAAAATGAAAGAGAGAGGAATAACATTAATCGCATTAGTAATAACAATTATTGTGTTATTAATTTTAGCAAGTATAACAATAGGAGCGATATCAGGAGATAATGGAATATTAAGTAATGCTGGAAAAGCAAAAGTAGACACAGAAATATCACAAGAAAAAGAGATAATACAAACAGCAGCGGTACAAGCAATTGGAGATAATATCAGAGGAAATTTAGAACAAGAAGAATTCCAAAATCAATTGAATAAAATAGTAGGAACAAATACAACAGTAGAAGTAGCAGATCTTGGAGAAGAATTTGAAGTATTATTTGTAGAAAATGGTAGATATTATACAGTAGACAAAAATGCAAATATAAGTGATGCAAAAGAAATAATAAAAGATAATAGTCCAGCAGATATAGCAACAGGAAAAGATGGAGAAGAATTAGAAGAGGGAAGATATGAGATATGGAGTATAGAAGATTTAGTAGTATTATCTAATATTTCAAGAGGAAAAGGAAACTATATGAAAGATGGAGAAATAGTAGAGGCAACAAGAGATAGATTTTCAGGAGATACTATATATCTAATGAGAACATTAAACTTTAATTCATGATCATCATATTCAGATTTATCAATAACATGGAGTTACGATTCAGAAGAAGATGCTTATATATTAGATGAGAGTAGTAATAAAAACCTAAGAGAACTAATAACAGATGAAGAAGGAGTAGGATTTATACCAATTTCAGAAAATACAGGTTCAGGAGATCTATTGTTTACAGGAACATTTGATGGACAAAACAATGAAATACAGAATTTATGTGAAAATGGAAGTAATGGAGGGTTATTTAGTAATGTAAGGAATGTAACAATAAAAAATTTAGGATTGACAAATATAAATATTAATAATACAGGAAGTGCAGGAGGCATAGCCAATAGAGTTAATGGAGGAAAATTGTATAATTGCTATATTACGGGAAGTATTATAGGAAAACAAAGTGGGGGATTAGCTACTAGTATAGATGGTAATTCTCAAGTTGTAAACTGCTATAATGCAGCAGATATACAATCAAGAAATGAAAATGGAGGAGGTTTAACAGCATATAATGATGTTAGCTCAAATTTAACAATAGTGAATTCTTATAATTCTGGTAATGTGGCAACGCCAGTTTCCTGGCGTTCTGTAAGCGGAATAGTTGGATGGGTATATAATACAGGAAAGAGAAATATAATAAATACATTAAGTATGGGAAATTTATCATCAGGGATGAAGGTAAATACATTTTATAGTGTAAAAGGAGGAGCAACAGTAGAATTAGAAAATGCATATTATTTAGATACAATAGTGACTGATAATACCACAATAAATGAAAATTCGATAGAATTTTCTAAAAATAGCCAAGAGGTGTTAAATACTTTAAATCAGTATGTAAAAGAACATAAAAATGATTATGAAGTTGAATTATATAGTTGGAAATTTGATTCAGAAGGATTACCAACATTTGAAAAATAAATAAAATAGTATAGAGTTGAGTAAAAGGTTACTCAACTTTTCTTTGAGTTCTATCATTAGAATTATTAGTGTTGTTATTAGTATTGCCACACATTTTTTCATATTCCTTGCATTTTATCTTATAATCCATTTGCATACATAAATATTTGTAATAACTGTATGCTTGTTCATATTGCATAATAGGATTAAACATAGGATCTTTATACATTTCATTTAAATCAGGATTTTGAGGTGGCATATTATAATCAAAAAAAGGTGAAAAATTATCCATGAAAAATCAACTCCTATAAATATAAAACATTTTTAGCTACTATAATATATATTGTTAAAATAAAGAAAT
Organism: uncultured Clostridia bacterium; assembly: GCA_904384205.1. Lineage (GTDB taxonomy): Bacteria > Bacillota > Clostridia > TANB77 > CAG-508 > CAG-269. The sequence continues at coordinate 5,900 of CAJFJY010000025.1, forward strand.
ATTACAATTCCAAATTAAAAATCGGAATAAAATTAATAAAAAGAAAAGTATAAAAAGCAGCAATTATGCCATGTAACAATTTTCCATAAATATAAGGTTTAATAGACAAATCAGTTTTAGAAGTAATACTAAGAACTTGTAATAATACAGAAATACCACCAAAACCTAGAAGAAAAGCACAAAAAATTATATTTACAGAAATGTTTTTTAAGTTAATACTACAAATTTGACTGATACCATTAGTTATTTCTAACACTCCAGTAATAAAAGGAGAGGCAAGAGAAGTATCTATACTAAACATATTAAATACAGGTTTTATAAATCCAGATAAAATATTTAAAATTCCACTTGACTTTAGTATAGAAATGATACTTGAAAATATTATAATAAATCCACCAATCATAAAAATAGTAGAAAGACTTTTAGTAATACTCTCAGATAAAATTTGACCTAAATTTGATATGTTGACATTTTCATTATGAGAAGTATTAGAAAAGTTCTTTTTAGATGTATATTTAGTATCATTCTTTGAATTCCAAAATCTAAAAATAATTCCAACAGTTATTGACGCCAAAATATGAGTAATCAGCAGCAAAACTCCAATTAGTGTATTTCCAAACATACTTATTCCAACAGTACCAACAATAAAAAGAGGACCAGAATTATTAGTAAAACTAAGTAATCTTTCACATTCTGATTTAGTACAAATATTTTTTTCTCTAAAATCACAAGCAATTTTAGCACCAACAGGATATCCACTTATAATCCCCATAATTAAACCAAAAGATCCTTCTCCACGAATATTAAATAAAGGTTTCATAAATTTATTTAACAATCTACCTAAAAAATGAATAATATTAGTATGTAATAATAATTCAGTAGTAATAAAAAAAGGAAAAAGAGAAGGAACAACAGAAGTAGCCCATAATGTCAATCCATTTTTTACAGCTGTCAAATTATTTTTTGAAAATAATAACAAGCAAACTGCAAAAATCATAAATATTATTGCAAAAAAGTTTCTCTTTATTTTAATTACAAAAATGTGGCACTTTGAAAACATAAAATCACCTTTTAATATATATGTTATTATTTATAATTCGATACATAATAAAATTGTTTTGTGGATAAAATTCTGAATTCTTTACTCGCTCCCAGAGTTATATATATAAAATATTTATTCGTTTTTCCCCACTGGTACTGTAAGGATTAAAAATCCTAACAGTACTCAGCGGTCACCCACAAAAAACTCATTTATATTTTATATATATAACTCTTCGCGCTAACTAAATTAATTAAATTTTACCCACAAAACAATTTGATATTGTATGAAAAAAATTAATTTGCACATACTAATAAAAATATAAAGTGAAAGGATAAATATTATGAATTACAAAGATGAAGATGATTTTGATTATAAAGATGAAGAAATAGGAGAAGATGCAACAGAATATGGAGAGTTCATCTCAACATATTTTGCATGGATACCACCAGAGAAACAAAAAGAAAGAGCAAAAGAATTACACAATATGACAAATAGTGATAAAAATTCGAAAAGAGAAGAAAGCAAAGAAGTAAGAAATAAAAAATAGTGAAAAGATAATAAATAAAACAATGAAAAAAAGAGAAAAAACGAGGATAATGCACAATAAAGCAAGTATTTGTAAGATAATTAGTGATTTTTCTGTAATTTTAATATTGAAAAAATAGAAAAATCATTTATAATAATATTATAAGTCAAAGAAAGTCAAAGTCAAAAAAGGGGGATATGAATATGAGAATTTCAGATATAATAGAAGAATTTATAAAAGAATTATTTGATGAGAATCAAAACGATTATATAGAAATACAAAGAAATGAATTAGCTCATCAATTTAACTGTGTGCCATCTCAAATAAATTACGTAATAGAAACAAGATTTAAACCATCACAAGGTTATTATGTAGAAAGCAAAAGAGGTGGAGGAGGTAATATAAAAATAAAAAAACTAAAAACAAACAAATCAGATTATATTACACACATTATAAATAATATAGGAGATGAAATGACATCAAATGACGTAGATATTTTGATAAGTGATTTTTTGACATATAATATAATAACAAAAGAAGAGGCAAAACTATTAAAAGTAGCAACAAGCGATAATGTTCTAAAGTTAGATAAAAGCATAAAAGATGGAGTAAGAGCAAGAATATTTAAAAATATGTTATTAAATATAGAAGGGATGTAAAATTCGTTCAAAGAATATCAAAAAGAGACAGATATGTATTAAAATTTTCTATATATTTATTTAGGTTTGACCCTTTTGACCAAAATTTGTCCAAATTGATACGTCCCCAACCTAAAAGGAGGAATTAATATGTTATGTGATAATTGTGGAAAAAGAGAGGCAAATGTTAGGTACTCTGAAAGCATAAATGGAATGAAAAAAGATATGAATTTGTGTGAAGAATGTGCAAAGCAATTAGGAATTACAAACCAATTCAATTTTAATATGCCATTAGATTTCCCAAATTTTTTCGGAAGTTTCTTAGAAGATTTTTCAGATCATGAATTTATGCCATTATTTGAAGAAACAAAAACTGCAAGATGTGATAATTGTGGCACAACATTTGAAGATATCGTAAACACAGGAAGATTAGGATGTGCAAATTGTTACGAAGCATTTGGAGACAAATTAGATGCAATTTTGAAAAGACTTCAAGGTTCAAGTAGACATGTAGGAAGATTAGAAGAAACATTCAATAATAGTAAAATAGAAAACAGAGAAAATAATACATCTGAGAACAAAAAAGAAATTAAAGACGAAAAGCAAGATAGTAAATTAGAAAAACTACAAGAAGATTTAAAATCAGCAATTAAAGAAGAAAGATATGAAGATGCAGCTAAGATCAGAGATGAAATTAAGAAATTAAAGGAAGGAGATTAAACATGAATTGGTATTTACAAAGTGGCAAAGATTCAGATGTAGTCATAAGTAGTAGAATTAAATTTTCTAGAAATCTTAAAGACTTCAAATTCAATTTGAAAGATAGAAATAGTATAGAACAATTGGAAAATAAAATAAAAGATAATCTTTATCTAATTGGATATGATTTAAAATTTATTAAATTAAAAGATTTAGATGATATAACAAAACAAAGTTTAGTTGAAAAGAACTTGATAACACAAGATTTTGCATTTAATAAAAGTGATGTAGGAAGTATATTAATAAATGATGAAGAAAATATTTGTATAATGATAAATGATGAAGACCATTTAAAATTACAAGTATTTACACCTGGTCTTGATTTAGAAAATGCACTAAACTTAGCAGTAGAAATAGATAAAAAAATAGGAAAAGTATTAGGATATGCAACAAATAAAAAATATGGATATTTAACCTCAAACCCAAATAATTGTGGGACAGGATTAAGAGCATCTGTATTGGTACATTTACCAGCATTATTAGAAACAGGAAATATAAATCAAATATTTGATATTGTAAGTAGATTTGAAGTAAATATAAAAAGGATGAATAATAAAATTAGAGCTGATGAAAATGATATGTTTTTAATTACAAATAAGAAAACTTTAGGATTAACAGAAAATGAAATATCTGAAAGTATAAAAATTATTGCTCAAAAAATAACTGAACAAGAAAGAAGAATCAGAAAAATATTAGCAAAAAATAGCATTGAGCTAGAAGATAGAATATATAGAAGTTATGGAATACTTACAAATTGTAGAAAAATATCATTAGAAGAAGCAAATAAGTTATTATCATATGTAAAATTAGGAACAGATTTAGGAATTCTAAAAGAATTAGATGATTTGCGAGTACAAAAATTATATTTATATATAAAACCCGCAAATATGCAAAAATATTTAGGGAAAGTTTTAAATTCAGAAGATAAAGACATAGAAAGAGCAAATATTATTAAGCAAATAATAGATAGTTAAAATTCAATACAGTTAAAATTCAATACAGCTAAAATTTTAATAGCGCGAGAATGTATTAATTTATTAATTTTGGAAAGCGGTGGGGACCGTTCAAAAATTCTCAAAAGTTTGAAAAACTTTTGTTAGAATTTTTAGAATGGGGGAACTGGAAAAATTAATAAATTAATACATTCGGGAGCGTAAATAGTCTTTGAAAATACTAAATTTTAACTACAAAATAAGATTGGAGATGATTTTTATGACATATAAATTTACAAATAGTTGTAATAAAGCTATAGAAATAGCAAGTGAAATTGCTATGGAATTAGGTCATAGTTATATAGGAACAGAACATATTTTATATGGCCTAATTGAAGAAGGAAATGGTATAGCAAGCAAAGTTTTGAATAACCAAGGAATAACTAGCCAAAAAGTTTTAGATACAATAGAAGGTTTTGTAGGTAGAGAAGAACCAGTTAATCAAATTGTAGATTTCACACCTAGGACCAAAAGAGTAATTGAAATATCATTTCTAGAAGCAAGAAAATTGGGATATAACTACATAGGAACAGAACACCTATTAATTGCAATTTTAAAAGAAGGAGATAGTATAGCAACAAGAATTTTATTAAATCTAGACTGTGATATTCCAAAAATGTATAATGAAATAATAAAAGTAATAAATGAAGGAGAAAGCTATGTAGGAGGAGAAGATGCACAAGGAAATTCTTCAAAAAACAGCAAAAGTAAGAGGGGAAGTTTCAATCAAACACAAACATTAAATCAATTTAGTGAAGATTTGAGCCTGAAAGCAGAAGAAGGAAAATTAGATCCGATAATTGGTCGTAAAGATGAAATAGAAAGAGTGATACAAATTTTATCTAGAAGGACAAAAAATAATCCATGTTTAATAGGAGAACCAGGTGTTGGTAAAACAGCAGTTGTAGAAGGATTAGCAGAAAAAATTGTATCTGGAGATGTTCCAAATATTTTAAAGAATAAAAGAGTAGTTTCACTAGATATATCAGGAATGGTTGCAGGAGCTAAATATAGAGGAGACTTTGAAGAAAGAATAAAGAAAGCATTAAATGAAGTAAAAAAAGCCGGCGATGTTATTTTATTTATAGATGAAATTCATACAATAGTTGGAGCAGGTGCAGCAGAAGGAGCAATAGATGCAGCAAATATTCTAAAACCATTATTAGCAAGAGGAGAAATTCAATTAATTGGAGCAACAACTTTAAATGAATATCGTAAATATATAGAAAAAGATGCAGCATTAGAAAGAAGATTTAGTCCAGTTACAGTAAATGAACCATCAGAAAAAGATACAATACAAATATTAAAAGGTATTAGAGATAAATATGAGGCTCATCATAATGTAAAAATAACAGATGAAGCAATTAATGCAGCTGTAAAATTATCAATTAGATATATAAATGATAGATATTTACCAGATAAAGCAATAGATTTAATTGATGAGGCAGCATCTCGTGCAAGATTAAAAACATATACAGAACCTGACAGCCTAAAGAAATTACAAGAACAAATTGATGAAAAACACAAAGATAAAGAAGAATTTGTCCGTAATCAAAAATTTGAGGAAGCAGCAAAAGCAAGAGACGAAGAAAGAGCTTTAAAAGCAAAATATGAAAAAGAAGAAAGTAAATGGAAAAATAAAAATACAAAATCTTTGGTAAATATAACAGAAGAAAATATTGCAGAAGTTATTGCAAATTGGACTGGAATACCTGTTAAAAAGATAACTGAAAATGAAAATCAGAAATTAAAAAATCTAGAAAAATCATTACATGAAAGAGTAATTGGACAAAATGAAGCAGTAGAAGCAGTAGCAAAAGCAATAAGGAGAGGAAGAGTAGGATTAAAAGATCCAAAACGTCCAATAGGTTCATTCCTATTCTTAGGTCCAACAGGTGTTGGTAAAACAGAATTATCAAAAGCTTTGGCAGAAGTATTGTTTGGTGATGAAAATTCAATGATTCGTATAGATATGTCTGAATATATGGAACCACATTCTGTATCAAAATTAATAGGATCACCTCCAGGATATGTAGGATTTGATGAGGGTGGTCAATTAACTGAAAAAATAAGAAGAAAACCATATTCAGTAATATTATTTGATGAAATTGAAAAAGCACATCCAGATGTTATGAATATGTTATTACAAATACTAGAAGATGGACGTTTAACAGATAGTCAAGGAAGAACAGTAAGTTTTAAAAATACAGTCATTATTATGACATCAAACTTAGGAGCAAGAATCATCACTGATAAAAAATCATTAGGATTTTCAAATAGACAAGAAGAAACAGATACTCAAAAACAATATGAAGAAACTAAAAAAGAAGTTATGGAAGCTGTAAAGAAAGAATTAAGACCTGAGTTTATAAATCGTATTGATGAGATTATTGTATTCCATAAACTAAGTGATGAAGAAATAAGCCAGATTATAGATATAATGTTAAAAGAAGTACAAAATAGATTAAAAGATCAAAAAATTCAAGTAGAATTTAAACCAGAAGTTAAAAATTTAATATCTAGCAAAGGAATAGACAAGAATTTCGGTGCAAGACCATTAAGAAGAACAATACAAAATTTAGTTGAAGATAGCTTAGCAGAAGAAATTTTAGATGGAAACTTAAAGAAAAATAAGAAAACAAATATTGGTGTAAATGATGAAAAAGTTGTAGTAGTTGATTAATTTCTTAAAGTAGGTAATTGAGGTCTAGCAATAAGAGGATAATATTTGTCTACGTAAAAATGTTCTGAAATTTTTCTGTATATATATATGAAAAAGAAGAGGAGGTTTTGAACCCCTCTTCAAATATATTTTTTATTATAAAAATCAAATTAAAAAATTTCTAATCTTTAATTACAAAATGTCTATCATCAGTAAGTCCGATTAGCCAAACTGGTGAAACATCGAAATATGTAGATATTTTTATTACCATACTTATCGTTACATTTTTATTTTTTCCATTAGCATATTTAGAAATTGTGCCCTTAGATTTAAAACCAAGGTCAGCAGCAATTTGTTCATAATTTTTATTAGATTCTTTTAATAATTCCGTAAATCGTTTTGCAAAAAGATTATTCTCCAAGGCTAATACCTCCTAAAATTAAATCAAATAAATTATATCATGGAAAATAAATTTTGTAAATATTGAAAGATGTTTATTTTTGACAAAAAACGACAAATAATGACAAAAAATGATAAAATTCTCAGATTAATTTTTTATTAACAACTAGAACTATATGTTCATCTAGTAAAATCAAGTGTTTCATTAATTTTAAAAAATTTTTTTAAAAATTAAAACGATTTCTTAAGACGAAAACTATTGACAAAAAAAGTAAGATATTATAAAATGTTTCCAAGTCAGAAACAAAAAGGAGAAAGAAATGGAACCAAAAGTAGTAGGAAAAAGAGTTAAGAAATTAATAAAAGATTATAATATAGATAAACAATTTTTAGCAACAAATTTAAATATTAGTCTTAAGGAATTAGAAGAAAAACTAGAAGGCAAACAGGAATTTTTTGTAAGTGATGTAATTATAATTACAGAACTTTTTAATTTAGATATAAATACAGTAGCACAGATATTTTTTGGAACAAATATGGGGAATAAAAAAGAAGGATTAGAAGAAAAGAAAAAACAAGCTTAAAGAAGAGGAAACTATTTGAAAAAATCAATTAGTTTCCTTTACTTTTTGGTAAAATTAGGGTATAATGTAACAAGTTAGTTTTATTAGTTAAAGTAACAAACTACATTAAAATTGTAATTAATAAAAATATAAGAGTAAGATTAAACTCTAAAAGTAAAGGAAGGGAATATTTTATGCAAGAAAATAATAACAATAACCAAACAGAAGAATTAGATATCAATCATCTAATGCAAATTAGAAGAGAAAAATTACAAGAGCTACAAGAACAAGGAAAAGATCCGTTTGAAATAACAAAATTCAATAGAACAAATACAGCAGGAGAAATAAAATCAAATTATGAAAAATTTGAACAAAAAGATGTAACAGTATGTGGAAGAATAATGGCAAAAAGAATAATGGGAAAAGCATCATTTTGTACAATTCAAGACTGTGATGAAAAAATACAAAGTTATGTAAGTATAAATGATTTAGGAGAAGAAAGTTATAAAGCATTTAAAACATTTGATATAGGAGATATAATCGGAATTACTGGATTTGTATTCAAAACAAGAACAGAAGAAATATCTGTACATGCAAAAGAAGTAACATTACTTTCAAAATCATTAAGACCATTGCCAGAAAAGTTCCATGGATTAAAAGATCCAGACTTAAGATATAGACAAAGATACACAGATTTAATAGTAAACCCAGAAGTTAAGCAAACATTCTTATTAAGAAGCAAAATAATCAGTAATATAAGAAAAATATTAGATGAAAAAGGATATTTAGAAGTAGAAACACCAATATTAAATACAATTTCAGGAGGAGCAACAGCAAGACCATTTATAACACATCACAATAGCTTAAATATTGAAATGTATTTAAGAATAGCATTAGAATTAAATCTAAAAAGACTAATTGTAGGTGGATTTGATAGAGTATATGAATTAGGAAGAGTATTTAGAAATGAAGGAATGGATATAAGACATAATCCAGAATTCACAATGTTAGAGTTATATGCAGCATATCAAGATTATCATGATATGATGGATATAACAGAAGAAATATTCTCAAGAACAGCACAAGAAGTGCTAGGAACAACAAAGATAACATATCAAGGACAAGAAATAGACTTAAAACCAGGTTGGAAAAGAATTTCTATGATAGATTCTATAAAAGAAGTAACAGGAATAGACTTTAATGAAATAAATACAGACGAAGAAGCTGTAAAATTAGCAAAAGAAAGAAATCTAGAAATTCCAGACAAGACAAAAGAAACAAGAGGAGATGTAATAAGTATATTCTTTGATGAATATGTAGAAAAAACATTAATACAACCAACATTCATATATGATTATCCAGTAGAAATATCACCACTTGCTAAAAAATCTCCAAAAGATAAGAGACTAACAGAAAGATTTGAAGCATTTATTGGTGGAAGAGAATATGGAAACGCATTCTCAGAATTAAATGATCCAATAGACCAATATGAAAGATTCAAAAAACAAGTAGAAGCAAGAGAAGCAGGAGACGAAGAAGCTGGAATGATGGACGAAGATTATATCCAAGCTCTAGAAATTGGATTACCACCAACAGGAGGATTAGGAATAGGTATAGATAGATTAATAATGTTATTAACAGATGCCGCATCTATAAGAGACGTGCTATTATTCCCAACAATGAAACCACTAAATTAAATCTATAAAAAATCATATGTAAAATATAGGGGAAGATAGGAGAGAATATGTTCAATTTTTCATTTGATAAAAGAATAATTTATATAATAATAGCAATATTAGCACTAACAGCGATAGTGCAATATGCTACAAACCCAGGAGCATTATTTGGTTTAGTAATCAGTATACCAGCAGTATTAATTGCAATAACATTTCACGAATTTGCACATGCATTTGTAGCAGATAGATTAGGAGATGATACAGCAAGAAGAGAAGGAAGATTGAGTTTAAATCCATTCACACATTTAGATCCAATAGGAACATTACTATTATTAGTAGCAGGATTTGGATGGGGAAAACCAGTACATGTAGACCCAAGAAACTATACTAGAAAAATGTCAATGGAGAAATGTGAAGCAATTGTATCAGCAGCAGGACCAATAATGAATTTAATATTAGCATTAATATTTGCCTTAATATATTGTGCAGTATATAAATTTGGGAGTATGCAATTTTTATCTTCAAATGCTGGAACAATAACACGACTAATATTATATAGCATAGTAACTACAAATGTAGGACTTGGAGTATTTAACCTAATACCATTACCACCACTAGACGGATCAAAAATAATAATGCCATTTTTATCATATAACGCAAAACAATGGTTTATAAGAAATGGAAACATATTTTATATAATATTTGTAGTTATTTGGATAACAGGAATAGCAGGAACAATAATATCACCAGTAATTGATTGGATAAGTACTGGAATACTAAACTTAGCAAGATTAATATTCGGATTAGGGATTTAAGAGGGAAAATGGGGACGGACTCAAATTTCCCTTTTTAGCATTATTAGAAAGGAAATGTATAATGGAAGATGTCTTAACATTAGGAATTGAATCAAGTTGTGATGAAACATCAGTTGCTGTTGTAAAAAATGGTAGAGAAGTTTTATCAAATATAATAGATACACAGATACCAATACATGAAAAATACGGTGGTGTAGTACCAGAAATAGCATCTAGAAATCATATAGAAGCTATTTCAAGAGTTACAAAACTTGCATTAGAAAAAGCTGGAGTAAGTTTTAAAGATATAGATGCAATAACACCAACATATGGACCAGGTTTAGTGGGAGCCTTGCTTGTAGGTTTATCATATGCAAAAGCCTTAAGCTATGCTTTGGACAAGCCATTAGTTGGTGTAAATCATATACAAGGGCATATAGCAGCAAATTATATAACATATAAAGAATTAGAACCACCATTTATCTGTATGATGATGTCTGGAGGAAATACTCAAATTGTAAATGTAAAAGGATATACAGAATTTGAAGTACTAGGAAAGACAAGAGACGATGCAATAGGAGAAGCATTTGATAAAGTTGCAAGAGTAGTAGGATTAGGATATCCAGGAGGACCAAAAGTTGATAAATTAGCAAAAGAAGGAATTCCAGAATATGATTTACCAAAAACACATTTTGATAATTTAGACTTTAGTTTTAGTGGGATAAAAACAGCAGTAATAAATTTAAATCATAATACACCAAATTTAAATAAAGCAAATTTGTGTGCAAGTTTTGAAAAAGCAGTAACAGAAGAATTAATTGAAAATATAAAAAAGGTTATGGAGTTACCAGATATTAATACAAAAACTATAGCCTTAGCAGGAGGAGTATCAGCAAATAGTTATATAAGGAAAGAATTTTTAAAACTCGAAGATGAAGGCTATAAAATATATATGCCAGATTTAAAACTTTGCACAGATAATGCAGCAATGATAGCATCAGCAGGATATTATAATTACATCTCAGGAAAAAGAGATGCTTTAGATTTAAATGCAATACCAAATTTAAAATTAAATTAAATGTAGGTGAATAATATGGCAATATACGCAATAGGTGATTTACATTTGTCTTTCCAAGAAAATAAACCCATGAGCGTTTTTGGAGAGAATTGGAAGAATCACGAAGAAAAAATAAAAGAAGATTGGTTATCAAAAGTAAATGAAGAAGACCTGGTAATATTACCAGGAGATTTTTCATGGGCAATGGATTTAAAAAATACATATCTAGACTTTAAATATTTAAACGAATTACCAGGCCAAAAGTTATTGTTAAAAGGAAATCATGATTACTGGTGGAATACAGTAACAAAAATGAGAAAATATTTGCAAGAAAACAATTTCAAAAATATAGATTTTTTATATAACAATAGTTACGAATATGAAAATAAAATCATAGTAGGAACAAGAGGGTGGACAATCTCTAATGAAGAAGAAGATAAAAAGTTAATCCAAAGAGAAGCAAATCGTTTAGAATATTCTATACAAGATGGAATAAAAAACTTTGGTAATAATAAAGAGATTATAGTCTGTATGCATTATCCTCCAATTACAATTTCAGAAGTAAGAAATAATGAGTCAACAGAATTCATAAAAGTAATGCAAAAATATAATATAAAAAGATGTATATATGGACATTTGCATAGTATAGCAATACAAGAAGCGGTAGAAGGAAATGTATATGGAATAGAGTTAAAATTAGTAAGTGCAGATGCCTTAGATTTTCAATTGTGGGACGTATCAAATTGACCAAAATTTGTTCAATTTTTGTTCAATTTGATACGTCCCTAAAAGGAGAAAAATATGGATTTATTAAAAGATGTGAAATATATTAAAGGTGTAGGACCCAATAGAGTTAAATTATTAAATAAATTAGGGATTTTTACATTAAAAGATTTAATAACATATTATCCAAGAACTTATGAAGATAGAAGCATCTCTAAGAATATATGTGAATGTGTAGATGGAGAAGAGACAACAATAGAAGGAATTGCATATAGTAGAGTATCTGAAGTAAGATTACCAAGAAAAACTATGCAAAAACTAATTATTAGAGATGAAACAATGACTGCTATGATAACATGGTTTAACCAGCCATATCTTAAAACTAAATTTGAGCAAGGGAAAAGATATAGGTTTTATGGTAAAATTTCCAATAAATATGGCAAAATAGAAATGGTTTCGCCTGTTTTTGATGAGGCAGGAAAAACACAAAATACAGGTAGAATTGTTCCGATATATCCACTAACATATCAATTATCTCAAAACACTCTAAGAAAAATTATGGAGAATGCAATAATGGAGGTAAAAGGAAATTTAAAGGAACTTTTACCAGAAGAGATTTTAAAGAAAAATAATTTATGTGGAATTAATGAAGCAATTGTTTCAATTCATTTTCCTAAGGATTTGGGAGATTACAAAAAAGCAAGAACAAGATTGGTATTTGAAGAATTACTTTCTACTCAACTTGCTTTATTAGTATTAAAAAATAATTATTTAACAGAAGAAGATGGTATCGAATTTGATAGAAATGTGAAAATATCAGATGTAATAAATCAATTTCCTTTTAAATTGACTAAAGCTCAATTAAGAGTATTGGAAGAAATTGAATCAGATATGGAAAGAAAAAGACCTATGAATAGGCTATTACAAGGAGATGTTGGATCTGGTAAAACTGCTGTTGCAATGTGTGCAGCATATAAAGCAGTAAAATCAGGATATCAAGCAGCTGTAATGGCTCCTACTGCAATACTTGCGACTCAACACTTAGAAAATTTTAATAACATTTTGCAGAAATTAGATATAAAATGTGAACTTTTGATATCAGGAATTACTAAAAAGAAAAAGACAGAATTATTAGAAAGATTAAAAAATGGAGATATTGACATTTTAATAGGAACTCATGCTTTAATTGAGGAAAATGTAGAATTTAAAAATTTAGGATTAGTTGTTACAGATGAGCAACATAGATTTGGTGTTAAGCAAAGAACTAGAATTGCAGAGAAAGGTGACAATCCAGATATTTTGGTTATGTCAGCTACTCCAATTCCAAGAACTCTAGCATTAATATTATATGGAGATTTGGATATCTCAATAATAGATGAACTTCCTCCAAATAGGAAGAAAATAGAGACATTTGCTGTAAGCAAAAAGCTAGAAGAACGAGTGAATGGCTTTATACAAAAACAAATAGAAGAGGGAAGACAAGCATATATAGTATGTCCTTTAGTTGAAGAAAACGAAGAAATGGATTTGCAATCAGTAATAAATCTTTGTGAAAAGTACAAAAAAGATATTTTCCCTCAATATAGAGTTGAATATATCCATGGAAAGATGAGACCAAAAGAAAAGGATGAAATTATGCTAGCATTTAAGGAACATAAAATAGATATTTTGATTTCTACAACTGTAATAGAAGTTGGAGTAGATGTTCCAAATGCCAATATAATGGTTATAGAAGATGCTCAAAGATTTGGATTAGCACAGCTACATCAATTGAGAGGTAGAGTTGGTAGAGGAGAATATCAATCTTACTGTATTTTAAAATATGAAGGAAAAAGTGATACTGTAAGAAAAAGAATGAAAGTTATGTGTGATACAAATGACGGATTTATTATTTCTGAGAAAGACTTAGAATTAAGAGGTTCTGGAGATTTCTTTGGAACTATGCAACATGGTTTGCCTGAATTTAAAATAGCAAATCTTTTTGAGGATATGCCTGTTTTAAAACAAGTACAAAAAGTGGCTCAAAAAATTGTTATAGAGGATCCTAAACTAGAAAAAAATATTCAATTGAAAAGTTTAGTTGATGATAAATTTAATAAGCGAATAGAAATTTAGAAAAATGATATATAAATTAAAAAAGTTGAGATAAAAACTTTTAAAGTTTATCCCAACTTTTTATTTTGAGGTTTATAATTTGGTGCCAACGAAGTAGTTATCTACAACTTTTTTGGCTTTCTAGACGATTGATACAAATATCAATCAATTTATTAAAGTATATCATATTTTTGATAAATTACAATACAAATGAAAAAATTTAATATTTATTTCAGCAAATAATATAGAAAACTCACTCTTACGAGTGAGAAAGATACATCTTTTTTTAAGACTTTAGAAGCAAACAAAATTGAATCCACCGTCATTGTGATAGTCCCATTTTGGTGTGTAAACCACCATAGCATCACCAACTACGGCAACGTATACATCAAAGCCCCACTTATTCGGAACCTTATGTACCATCTCAGGCGTGATATTGTTGTAGCCAGCCTTTACCATTGCACTTGCAACGAGCTTACGCTCAGAATCAGTGCAAATAGTGCTTCCGTTTGTCTTCTTTGTGTTGATGTTCTGCATATTTTTCCTCCTTGGGTAATTACCCATAATAAAATTTGTCTATAGCTACTGATGCAACGGAGTTTCAAAATGTTACATCACTTGTAATTATAGCATATTTTACATAAAATTGCAAATTGTATGTTATTCCCAACCATTCATATTATTATACTTTATTTTCGCTTTAAAATCTTTTTATTTTCCTTTTCTAATTGTTTTAAACTCTTTGGTGGTGTTGGCAAATTTTCAGGCATAGTGCCACCAGCCTCTTTGATTGCTTTTCTGACTATTTTTCCAATTTTATTATGTGTATTACAAGCCTCTTTTTCTGTTTGTATATTATCTTTTTTTAATTTT
>CAJFJY010000026.1 GCA_904384205.1 uncultured Clostridia bacterium
AATATAAATTTAAAAGATTAGTAAAAGAAATGTTTAGTTTTATGGATGTAGGAGAAGATACAGCAGAAAACTTTTACCATGCATTTGTATTAGGAATGTTAGTTGGATTAAAAGATACCTATTACGTAAACTCAAATAGAGAATCAGGATTAGGAAGATATGACATAATGTTAGAACCAAAAGATAAAAATGGAAATAGCTTTATAATGGAATTCAAACTATATAGTGAAGATAAAGAAGAAAACATAGAAGAAATAATAGAAAATGCGAAAAAACAAATAGAAGAAAAAGGTTATGAAACAAATCTAAAAGAAAGAGGGTTTACAAATATAACAAAAATAATATTTGCATTTAGAGGAAAAGATGTAAATATGGAAATATATTAAACATATAGTATTTTATCAAATCCGCTATAAATTGTAACAAACTATGCAGCTACAGTTCAGTAGTTAAAGAATATAACCGTTCCAGAATATAATAATTTATTAATTTTTCCGTCTCCCCATTCTAAAAATTCTAACAAAAGTTTTCTACTAATCAGAAAGTCATCCTTTCTGATTAGTAGAAAAGTCGCTTCGCTTCAACGGTTGCACACAAATTTTATTGCATAAAATTTGGCGCATGAACAAATTTACGGAAAGCCAAAGAGAAATGTCAAAATTTATATAAATTTAAGGCTTTCCGATTTGTTCAGCTTTTGAGAATTTTTGAACGGTCCCCACAAATCCCTACAAAATTAATAAATTATTAAATTCTCGCACTATTTAAGCTTTAATTGTGCTGAACTGTAATACTATGTATAATAAAAATTTCCTTAAGGATGTTACTTAAGGATTTTCTTTGAATACAATATTATCAATAAAACATTGTAAAGTCAATAGAAATAAAATACGAAATAAATGAATTTTAATTTTAAAAATTAAATAAAAGTAATCATAAAAAAGCTTGAAAAATTAGTACATTCAAGCTTTTTTTGTGTGTTATTCTGTAAGCGGTCAACAAAAAGACGTATTGAAACCTCCTAAAATTTTGATGTTTTTATATTACATCTCATTTTAGAAGGTTTCAATACGTCTTTTTGTTGACCGCTTACTACATAGTACAATTACTCATAAAATTGCCAAGAACAGAAAAATTTAGTATAGGCACAGATTTTAAACAAATAATGTATAGCTGTTTAGAAGATATAATGTACATATCAAAAATAGAAATAAAAGAAAGGCTATACTATAATAGAAATAATAGCATACAACAAAACTGCAGACTATTGTTATAGTAAATTAAAAAAGGGCAACATGATTCTCATAGAAGGAACTTTGGATACAAAATTAAAAATAATAGCAAAAAATATATGTGTATTAGAAAACTAAAGAAAGGAGTGAGAATAAAATGCAAGAAAAAAGCAAAAAAATATTAAAAAAGCGCAAAAAAGAAATTTAATATTTTTAATTATAGCAATAGTTGTTATAGCTCTAATAATACTTATAATATCTCTTAACAAAAAATCAAAACAGGAAGAAAATAATACAAATAATGAACCTACTGGAAATGTTGTAGAAAGCTATGTAGAAGAAATAGATTCAGGAATAAAAATAAATAGCAGTACAAAGTTAAACGAAGCCAAAGAAATAGGAGGACTAACAATAGCAAACATACAATTAACACTTGATAGTGGAATAACAACATTACTTGCAGATGTAACAAATAAAACAGAAAATCCTACACCAGCAACAACAATACAAATAACATTGTTAGATTACGAAGGAAATGAATTAACAACAGTGCCAGGAATAATAAAAGAATTGCAACCAGAAGAAACAACACAATTAAACACATCTTTAACATCTAACTATATAAATGCATATGATTTTAGAGTTAAAGTAAATTAAAAACTTTATAAAATATTTGATTATGCTAATAATATATGATATATTGTTAGCATAATTTTTATATATTTATTTCAAAAATAATTAAATCAAAAAATTTATTTTCGATTTTAAATTTCAAATTTGTTCTGAAGTAAAGGTTAATTGAAAAAGTAACTTCTACGTAAAGTAAAAAATAAAAATCCAACAAACTATTGACAAAAGTAAAAACAAATAGTAAAATGTTAGCACAAGCTAACAAAAAAGGAGGAAACATGAATTTAACTGTATCACAAGAAGAATATTTAAAAACAATATATATATTGTCAAAAACAGAAAAAGAAATAAGAGTAACAGATATAGCAAAAAAGCTAGAAATAACCAAACCGAGTGTAAATAGAGCCATTAAAAGTTTAAAAAATCTAAATTTATTAAATTATGAAACATATGGCAACATCAACCTAACAAAAGAAGGAGAAAAAATATCACAAGAAATCATAAAAAAAGAAGACCTATTAAAATTATTTCTAATAAATGTATTAGGAGTAGAAAAAGACAAAGCAACAAAAGAAGCAAATGCAATGAAACATGCAATATCAGAAGAAACAGAACAAAAAATGGAAGAATACGTAAATAAAATATTAGAATTAGGAAAATTAGATTGTGATTATGATGCAAATAATGAAAAATGTAAAAACTGTATAAAAATCACAATAAAAAACAGATTAAAAGAAATAACATAATCATAAAAATAAGTCATAAACTACAATTTTATACAAAATCAAGCAAAATTATAATAAACCATAAAAAATAAATCATATAGAAAACAAGGAGGAAAAAATGTTAAAACTAGAAAATATATGTTTTGAAAGAGACAACAAAAAAATATTAGATAATATAAATTTAAATATAGATACAGATAAATTCATAGCAATAACAGGACCAAATGGATCCGGAAAATCAACATTAGTAAAAATCATAATGGGAATAGAAAAACAAGACTCAGGGAAAATACTATTTGAAGGAAAAGACATAACAAACTTAAGTATAGATGAAAGAGCAAACTTAGGAATAGGATTTGCATTTCAGCAACCAATTAAATTCAAAGGATTAACAGTACACGACTTATTAAAAATAGCATCAAAAAGGAACATTACCAAAAAAGAATCATGTGACATATTATCAAAAGTAGGATTATGTGCAAACGAATATGTAGACAGAGAAATAAATGGATCATTATCAGGAGGAGAATTAAAAAGAATAGAAATAGCAACAGTAGCAGTAAGAGAAACAAAACTTACAATATTTGATGAACCAGAAGCAGGAATTGACTTGTGGAGTTTTAATAATCTAATAGAAATATTTGAGGATATGAGAAACTTAATAAAAGGAACAACATTAATAATATCACATCAAGAGAAAATATTAAGAATAGCAGACGAAGTAATATTAATGAAATCAGGAAAAATTGCTAAAATTGAAAAACCAGAAGAATTCCTAAAAAATAATATAGAAGATAACACAAAATGTTGCAAAATAAATAAAAAAAATTAAAAATATCTAAAATATCATATCATAATTAAACAAAACATAAAATTAAAAAGAATAATTGATTTTTTCAACAAAATTCATACAAAAAAGGAGGGAATAAAATTAAATTATGGAAGAATTAATAAATAAAGTAGATGAAAACCTATTAAACGAAATCACAAACTATGAAGAAATAAAAAAAGGAGCATATAATATCAGAAAAAATGGACAAGGAATAGAAAGAAAAGTAACAGAAAATGTAAATATCATAACAAAACAAGACAAGCCAGGAATAAATATATATGTAAAAGAAAACACAAAATTTGAATTCATACATATACCAGTAATAATAACAGAAAGCGGACTAACAGACCTAGTATATAATGATTTCTATATAGGAAAAAATGCAAACGTAATAATAGTAGCAGGGTGTGGAATCCATAATGACCATCATAAAAAATCACAACATGATGGAATACATAGATTTTTCTTAGAAGAAGGAGCAAAAGTAAAATATATAGAAAAACACTATGGAGAAGGAGTAGGAGACGGCAAAAAAATTCTAAATCCAGTAACAGAAGTATACCTAAAAAAAGGAAGCTCAATGGAAATGGAAAGTAGTCAGATAAAAGGAGTAGATTCAACAATAAGAGAAACAAAAGGAGTATTAGAAGAAGACACAAACTTTGTAGTATCAGAAAAAATAATGACAAATGGAATTCAAACAGCAAAAACGATATTTGATGTACAATTAAATGGAGATAATTCAAGTACACATGTAACATCACGATCAGTAGCAACAGACGAATCAAAACAATATTTTATTTCAAAAATATATGGAAACAAAAAATGCTTTGCACATAGCGAGTGTGATGCAATAATAAAAGACAAAGCAATAGTAACAGCAACACCAGAAATCACAGCAAATAATGTCGAAGCAAACCTTATACACGAAGCAGCAATAGGAAAAATCGCAGGAGAGCAAATAATCAAATTAATGACTTTAGGACTAACAGAAAAACAAGCAGAAGACGAAATAATAAATGGATTTTTAAGATAAATGGTTAATCAGGTACCAATTGACCAAAAATGGTTAAAGTGGGACAGGTTTCAATTTTAAAATAATAAAAATTAATTTTTTATCAATAGGGTTTCAACTTAGAAACTCTATTTTTTCATTCACATATGGTTTTATATTATTTGAAAATTTTTATAAAAAAACAACACATTTTATACAATATATGATAAAATTAAGAAGTAAATTGAAACTATAAAAATATAACTATCCATTTACAAAGATAGGAAGTGATTTCTTGAAAAAGAAAAAAGGAAAACGCTATAAAGTAAAAATCATAAACAAGAAAAAATTCATAAGATCAATAACAATAACAATACTGATATTAGTAGCTTTAATTGCCATTATAGTATTTGCTATATTAACAAGAAATAAAAACGAAAACAAAACAGAAGAAACACAAGGAGAAGTGGTAAATTCAGAAACAGAAAACATAGAAAACCAAAATGAAACAAATACAGAAGAAAACGTAACACAAGAAAATAATACAGAAGAAAACATAGCACAAGAGGGAGCAGAAAACACAGAAGAAGTGTCAAATAGTGAAGAAAACACAACAGTTGAGTATGTGATAGAAGAAAATATTGATACAGAAATACAAACATTGATACAAACAATAATTGGGCAAAATGGATTAAATGAAAACAATTTCGGATTTTTCTACTATAATGTAAATCAACATATAGGATATGAATATAATGAAAATCAATACTTTCAAGGAGCAAGTACCATAAAAGTGCCAGTATCAATGCTATATTATGACAAAATAAATGCAGGAACAATGACAAAGGAAAGCACACTAAAATATACACAAGACTCATACGAAGCAGGAGCAGGCTCAACAGCAGCAAGATATAAAGTAGGAAGCTCTGTACCACTAGGATTTTTAATCGAACAAGCGATAGTAAATAGTGATAATACAGCAGTAAATATAATGATAAAAAATTTAGGATATTCAAACTGTAAAAAGGAAATACAAAAATATTCAGACGAAGAAATGCCAGCAGATTATTACACATCAAATGTAATAACACCAGAATTTGAATTTGATATAATAACATACTTGTATAATAATTCAAATAACTACACAGAATTATTAAAATATATGAAAAAATCATCAAATGGAGAATATTTAAAAGGGCAATTACCACAATATGAAGTAGCACACAAATATGGAAGTTATTCAGGAAATGTACATGATTATGGAATCATATATGGAAAAGAAACATATATCGTAGGAATATATACAGATGGAATAGCAAATGCTGATGATTTAATTGCATCAATTGCAAAACAAATAGTAGATACAAAAGAATCTTAAATTTTTATAAATAAATTGAAAAAGTATTGAAATTTTCGTAAAAGTAAAATAGAATATACAAATAAATTCTAAAAATACAAGGTTGAAAAAAATTGCTTTAATTCTTTTCCAACCAGGTTTATTACCTCAAGAAAGGGATGAAAGTAAAAATGGAAAATAAATATAAAATATCAGAAACAACAAAAGAAGAAAGAAAAAGAATCATAAAAAAAGCATTAGGAATCAACTTAACAGGAGCGGAAATGCCAAGCGATTATGCTTTAGAACTAGCTAAAGATTACATAAATGGAAAAATAGAAATAGAAGAATTACAGAAAAAAATATTAGATAAATACAAAAAATAATATATTGAAAGGGTAAAAATGAAAGATCCATATGTTTATGAAGATACAGGAACATTAATAAATAAGCTAGGAATAAAAGACTATGAAGAATTAAGACAAGCTGAATCAGATATAACATTTTCAAAATTAATAACAGTAGAAAGGGATGTAAAATTTAGTGAATTTAATTTAGAATACCTAAAAGATATACACAAATATATATTAGGAGATATATTTGATTGGGCAGGGGAATTTAGAATAGTACCAATGGAAAAGCCAGAGGTAATCCTTGGAGGAGACACAATAAGATACGCGTACCCAACAGAAATAAAATCAAAAGCTGAAAAGTATATAGAACAATTAAATAATGCTAATTGGAAAGAAAAAAATATACATCAAAAATCCTTAGAATTTACTAAATTATTGGCAGGACTTTGGCAAGTACATCCATTCAGAGATGGAAACACAAGAACAACAATGGCATTTGCTTTCAAATTTGCTAAAGAGCATGGATTTGAAATGAACGAAGATCTAATATTGGAACATTTCGGATATGTTAGAAATGCATTTGTTAAAGCATCAGATGGGCAATATGCCGAATACAAATTCTTAAATAATATTATAAGAGATTCAATTGAAATGGGAAAAAAGGAAGAAAGGGAAGAGAGATAAAATAATTAATCTAATTTTTTGTAACAAAACCTGAAAGGAATGAAAACAAAAATGAATATACAAATAGCACATTTTAAGTCAGAAGACAAAATTAATCTAACTGGTATAATTTATAGGAACGAAAAAGAAACAGATAAAATATTAATATCAGTACATGGAATGGTATCAAATTGTTTAAAAAGAAGAGATGAAGAAATCGCAAACAAAATAGGAAATATTGGCATAGATTTATTAGCATTTAACAATAGAGGGCATGACATAGCAAATTACACAAAAAAGCCAAACGGAGAAAAAGTCATTTCAGGGACAGCATTTGAAGATGTAAAAGATGGATATTATGACATTGTAGGAGCAATAAAATTTGCACTAGAAAAAGGATATAAAGAAATATATTTAATGGGACATAGTTTAGGATCAACAAAAGTGGTATACACATATAATAAAATTCTAGAAAAAGAACCAGAAATATTAAAAAACATAAAGGCAATACTGTTATTATCATTAGTAGATATACCAACAGCATTAAGAATATATTTAAATGAAAAGTTCCCAGAAATCTTAAAATATGCAAAAGATATGGAAAAAGCAGGAATGGAAAATATATTCATGCCAGAAAAATCATTCATACATCCAGTAAGTGTAAAAACATTTCTAAAATATGCAAGAGACTATCAAAATATAGACTTTGCAAGATATTCAGAAAAAGAATATGATTTTAAAGAAATAAACAATATACAAGTTCCACTATTTATGAGATGGGGAAATAATAGAGAATTAATATTACAAGAAGCAGGAAAACTATGTGAATTTCTAAAAACAAAAATTAATAACTCAAAATTAGATATAAATTATATAGATGGTGCAAACCATAGCTATACAGGAAAAGAAGAGCAACTTGGAAGTGAAATAGAAAGATTTTTAAAACAAATATAAATTTGCCTTGACAGTTACAAAAAAACAATATATAAATAAAATGCAACAAAAATATAGAGAGGAATGTTCTTAAATATGGAAAAAGAATTAAAAGGATTAACAAGTGAAGAAGTAGAACAAAGAATAAAAGAGGGAAAAGTCAACGTATATGAAAATCAAAATTTAAAAACAAATGGACAAATAATAAAAGACAATGTATGCACATTATTTAATTTATTTAACCTAATAATAGCAATAGCACTTGCATGTGTACATGCATATACAAATATGGTATTTATAGTAATAATCATTATAAATGTATTAATAGGAATAATCCAAGAAATACATGGAAGAAACTTAGTAAAAAAACTATCAATATTAACAGCAATAAAAGCAAAAGTAATAAGGGATTCAGAAGTAAAAGAAATAGATATTAATGAAATAGTTTTAGACGATGTAATACTATTAGAACAAGGAGATCAAATACCATCAGATGCATATGTATTAGAAGGAGAAATAGAAGTAAATGAAGCATTACTTACAGGAGAATCAGACACAATACTAAAAATAAAAGACTATAAACTATTATCAGGAAGCTATGTAGTAAGTGGAAAATGTTATGCAAAAGTAGAAAAAGTAGGAGAAGATAACTTTGCAAACCAAATAGTAGGAGCAAGCCAAAAGAATAAACCAATAAATTCAGAACTACTAAACTCAATGAAAAAAGTAACAAACTTCACAAGTTTCATAATAATCCCAGTAGGAATCATATTATTTATACAAGCATTTGTATTTAGACAAACAGAATTACAAAGTGCAGTAATAGCAACAGCAGCAGGATTACTTGGAATGTTACCAAAAGGATTTGTATTATTAACAAGTATAGCATTAGAATCAGGAGTAATAAAATTAGCCAAAAAGCAAGTATTAGTACAAGACCTATATAGCGTAGAAAGCTTAGCACATATAGACACACTATGCTTAGACAAAACAGGAACAATAACAGAAGGGAAAATGAGAGTAACAGAAGTAGAAACATATAATGAAGAAGTATTACCAATCACATTAGAAAAAGTTATGCAAGCATATGTAAAAGAAGCAGATGATAGTAACGCAACATTTAAAGCATTAGAAGAATACTATAAAGGAGACTACAAACTAGAAAAAATATCAGATATATCATTCTCATCAGAAAGGAAATGGAGTAGCATAACATTTAGAAACTTAGGAACAGTAATAGTAGGAGCACCAGAAAGATTAATAGAAAAAAGTCATGAAAAAGAATTGCCAAAAATAGTAACAGAAGCCCAAAAAGATGGAAAAAGAGCATTATGTGTAGCATTTACAAAAAAAGAAATGGATATGGAAGAATTACCAGAACTAGACATAGTAGCATCAATCATACTAACAGATCCATTAAGAAAAAATGCAAAAGAAATGTTAGGATACTTCAAAACACAAGATGTAGACATTAAAATAATCTCAGGAGATAACCCAATAACAGTATCAACAATAGCAAGAAGAGCAGGACTAGAAAACTATAAATCATATATAGACTTGTCAACAATAAAATCAGATGCAGAAATAGTAGATATAGTAGATAAATATAGCATATTTGCAAGAGTGCTACCACATCAAAAAAGTATATTAGTAAAAGCATTGCAAGCAAAAGGACATAAAGTAGCGATGACAGGAGACGGAGTAAATGATGTAATAGCATTAAGAGAAGCGGATTGTAGTATAACATTACCAGAAGCAAATGATGCAGCAAAACAAGTATCACAAATAGTATTGCTAAACCCAGACTTTAGCGTATTAAAAGACATACTAATGGAAGGAAGAAGAGTAGTAAATAACCTAACAAACACAGCAAGAATATTCTTCATAAAAACAATATACTCAATGTTACTATCATTATTCTGTATAGTAACAAACACAGCATTTCCATTCTTACCAATACAAATAACATTAATAGACCTAATAATAGAAGGATATACATCATTCTTCATATCATTTGAACCAAATAGTAAGAAAGTTACAGGAACCTTCCTGATAAAAGTCATACGAAATGCAATGCCATTTGCACTTGTTATCATATTCAATATAATACTATTAACACTATTAGGACCAACAATAGGAATAGCACAAGGACAATTAACAACAATAATGTATCTATTAATAGGATATGTAAGCATATTAGCAGTATTAGAAGTATGTAGACCATTTAATAAATTACATGCATTCTTATTCACAACAACATTTATAGGATTCTTCCTAGCAGTATTCCTATTCCATAAAATACTAGAAGTATCACCAATAAGCATGCAAGAATTTGGAATATTTGCAATACTAGCAGTAGTAAGCACAATCATAATAATCGCAAAAGAAAGAATGTACAAAAAAATGAATATAGAATAGGATTTAGGGACGTATCTCAAAATCCCTATATATAGGGATTTTGGGGATGGATCTAAAAAATTGTTCTTACTGTATATGGAGAATTGAATATTTTTGCCATATGACAAAGTTAAGATATAGATTATTTTTCATTAAAAGTAATAATTTTCAAAAAAAGGAATATAATATACATAGAAAATATAAATAATAAATGAAAAATAGCTAAAAACAAGCAAAAATAAACATAAAAGTGTTGACAACAGCTACTAATAGTAGTATAATTAAAAATGTACAAATTAAATATCGCGGGGTGGAGCAGTTGGCAGCTCGCAGGGCTCATAACCCTGAGGTCGTAAGTTCGAGTCTTACCCCCGCAACCACCAAGAAGCAAATCTTTGTGGTTTGCTTCTTTTTTTGCAAAAAAGAAGCTATAACCACTAGAGTGCTTCTGGATCCCATCCCACAAATCTCGACATCTGCCTTCGATTTGCGGGAACCCTATTACTGCTCATTTTTTGAAAAAAGTTTTACTTCGTAAATACTGCTTTCATACTGCTTAGTGCTAAAATTTGTAGATTTTATTTTTTAATCCATAAATACATCCCAGTTATTTTTTCTGGATTATATTTAAAGCCAGCCCTTTCATAAAATTTCTCATTTCCAGCAGTAGGAGTCAATTCAATTTGCATTTTCTCTCCATTATTTACATTAGACTCAATCAAACGTTTTAACTCATTTACAATTTTTAAGCCAATACCTTTATTTTGAAATTCAGGTTTAACACAAATATCTGTTAGCATACAAACAATGCTATAATCTCCAACCACTCTGCCAATTCCGGCTAACTGACCATTTACAGTTGCTTTTACCATATACATGGTATTATCAAGAGCTTTTTTAATCTGCTCAGAGGAATATGTTTTCCAACCAATTGATTCAAGCATCTCTAAAAATTCATCTTCTGTTATCATATATTCAATTTTTATATTCATATTATAATTTTTTTCAGTAGTTATTATAGAAAGTTTATCTCGAATAATTTCACTATCAAAAAATCTTTCTTGAAAATCAGTCAAAACTCTAATTTCATTATTAGTAAAAGTCAAATTCTCAGGAACTACAATTAACTTATCATCATTATCATTAGTTCTATGAATAATAGCAATACACTTACCTGTAAAAGTTTCCAAAGGTTCATATATACCTAAAATATAAGCATCTAATTCTTCACCATCGCCACTAATTGTTTCAGGAATATATCCATAATTTACAGGATAAATAAAACCATGTCTTGGGTGACGACTGCCCATAGGTCTATCAACTTTTACAGTAACAATTTTATTCAAAAAATCAGAACATGGACCAATTAAATCATTCATATAAATCATTCCTTTTAATTATATTTTCATTCCAATATACTTTATAATTCCTGCATAATGAGGAGAATCGTTATTTTGCTCCAAAGAATATTCTTGAGAGACATAAAGAGTTTTAAAATCTTTAAATAATTTCAAAATTTCATCTTTAGTAAAAAAACTAATATAAGTATCATTAAGTTTATTGCGAAAAATATTATTATCAAGTAATTCCATATCACTTGAATTTAAATGTTTATTAAATTTAGGGTCCTCTTTAGAAAAAACACCAATATAAACCAAACCATTAATTTTTAAATTTTCTTTTATAGAATTAATTATATTGTAACTGTCATCTTTATGAAGAAAATGCAAAACATAAGTAGATAAAATTAAATCATATTTATCGTTTTCAATATTAAATTTTCTAATATCACTTTGTATCAAATTAAGATTAGGGCAATTCTCACGACAAATATTTAAACATTTAGTTGAATAATCTACACCAGTAACATTAAAATCTAATTTTGCCAAAGGAATGGAATTTCTACCCTGTCCAATACCTAAATCCAAAACGTTTTTACCAGGTATTAGGTCTAAATATCTTCTTAATTCTACGTCAAGCTTGGATGGAAATATTGGAAAATT
The DNA here is from genome assembly GCA_904384205.1 of uncultured Clostridia bacterium. Taxonomy (GTDB): domain Bacteria; phylum Bacillota; class Clostridia; order TANB77; family CAG-508; genus CAG-269. Next base: position 12,099 of record CAJFJY010000026.1, read on the forward strand.
ATCTTTAAATTTTTTATCATAGTCTACTGGATTACCAATCATGAATTTTCACTCCTTTCTAAAAAATTAAAGTTTATTAGAATCTAATAAATTTAGCAATATCTCAAATTCATCATATTTGAATTAAAAACTTACCTTCAGAGTTTTGAATAAATATTAAAACAACTAAGATATAATGTCCCTTAGGAATAGGAAAATTTTTAAATATAGTTTTATCAGCTAAATTTCTATCTTTATCATATAAATCTCTCTTTTCCATAAAATATCACCTTTAAATTAATATAATATTATAATATTTTTAACAGAATGTAAAGTTTTTTACAAGTAGAAAAGCAAAAAGAACAAATTTTTCTGCAGTAAACTAAAAAAATAATTTAAAAATATTTGCAAAATATTTGACAAATATTGTCGAATATGGTATTATTATGTAGAAAGGTAAAGGACTATGGATAATAAAAAAGATAATTTTAAAAGAATAGCAGAAAAAAGAACAAATAAAATAATAGAATCAATTTCAAAACTTCAAAATTTAACAAATACATCTTTTTATGAATACACAGACGAACAAATTGATGCAATATTTAAAGCAATACAACAAGAATTAGATAACCAGAAAAGAATATTTGAAATAGATAAAAAGAAGGAGAAAAAGAGATTTGAGTTATGACAAGTGATTTATTTTTTTATAGTCATATAAAAGATGTAAAAGATAAGTTAATTTATGAAGAGAAATTTGTTCTATTCTATTTAAATTTACAATTACAAAGAACTAGTGAATATAATAAAGAAGAGATAAAATTGGTTTTAGAGAAACTATATGGAAAACGAAATATAAAAGACAGTAAAATTATTAAATTTTGTAATCAACATTTAAAATCCAAAGGAAAAAACTATATTCTAAATATACCAAAAGAAGAAGAGGATTTATATCAAAAAACACAAGAATATTTAAACGATTTAAATTCGCTATTAAAAATGCAAAAGAATGAAATAAAAAATAAAATACAAAAAGAAATAAAGAATGCAGAAATGCCTTTTGAAGAACAATTAAAATACTATATTATGTACTTTTATAAAACTGAAGAAGAGCCAACAGAAAAAGAAAAAATGCTAATCCTTTATAAATATTTCATAATATTAAAAAATTATAACAAAATTTATAGGACAATATATTATAAGCTAAAAAATATATCAGAAATATTTAATATTTTAGAGATATCAGAATTAGACCTAACAGAAGAACAATTAGAACTTTTAAATTATAATAATATATTTACTATAAAAAATTTGAAAAATACATCAATAGATTTAAATATATGTATATTCGGTAATTGTATAGAAAAATTTGTCAACGAAATTAGTAAATATGCGATAGATAAAAACGCAATTATAAATAAATTAAAGCAAGAGTTAAATGAAATAATAAAACCAGAATGGAGAATCGTTTTAAGCAAAAGGATAAATCTTCGAACAATGAAAAGAAGAACTCTAGCAGACATAGGAAAAGAATTAAATTTAACAAGGCAAAGAATAAAACAAATAGAAAATAGAGCAACAATAATGCTATTAAAACAAGCCGAAAAAGTTGATAAAATAACATATTGTTTTTACAAAAACATAAATAAAGAAAATAAAAATTTCATAACAATAGAAGAATTATTAGAATATATCAAAGATGAGCAATTAGTAGAATATTTAATTATTATATTAAGTTCTGAAAAGACAAGAATAACTGTTAATGAGGAATATGGAATTATATATAGCGATAGAGAAATTTCATTAGATGAAATACAAAAAGAATCAGAAGAAGAATTAGAAGAAATAATCCCAATAGCAGACATAGAAAAATATAACAAAGTGCAAAAATATATAATAAAAAACGAATATAAAATTTATAAAGAAAAGATTTTAGTAAGAAAAGGTACAAAAGCAAGTACAATCTATATTAACGAAATCAAAGAAAACTTCATTAAAGGGTATAACATAGGAAGCCAAGAAGATTACAACAAATTAATAAATATAATAACAAAAAAATATGGAAATATAGAAATACCTTCTATACGTGCTATACAAGGCTTAATAGAAAGAGGAGATTTTGTACAAATAGATAGAGGAAAATATAAAGCAAGAGAATATACAACAACACTGCCAGAAGAATTAATAGAAGAGATAATAAGTTTTATTATAAAAAACTCACCATTAGTACCATATAACTTAATCTACGAAGAATTCAGAAAGAGATTAGAAAAGTTAGGAGTTGACAATAAATTTTATTTAAAAGGCATAATAGACGAAAAATTACCAAAAGAATTTGACACAAGCAGAGACCTTATTAATACAAATACAAAAGAAAATACCACACTGTATAATATTATGCATGAAATATTCACATCATTCAAAGAAGAATTTACAATAGAAGAAGTCAGTGAAAAAATGCCAGGACTAAAGGAATATAGTTATGAAAACTACGCAAGAGCCGAAGAAAAAAATGGATTAATAAACATAGCAACAAGGACTTATATTTATATAGACAAATTAAATATAACAAAAGAAACTCAAGAAGAACTAAAAGAATATATAGACAATTTATTTGAAAAAATGGACACAAAAATCTTAACAGCAAAAAAGATATATGCAAATCTTAGCATAATGAACAAAGAACTATTGAACAAATTACATATAACTGCAAGATTCGGAGACTATGAACTCTTCTCCATAATACAATATTTATACAAAGATAAATACTATTTTAGCAGACCAATAATAAGCATAGAAGAAAACTTTACATCATCAGCATATTTACTAATAAAAGAATATGTAAAAAGATTAGACAAATTCAATTATACAGATGTAAAAAACTACATATATAAAATGAATTTAAGAGGACTTGCAAGTTATATGAATTTTATGGAAGATTTAAGTGATGAATATGTTCAAATAAATCAAGACACTATGATAAGAAAAGAAAAAATAGAAATATCAAAAGAAAAATTAGAAAAAATAGAAGAGATTTTAAACCTATTAGTAAAAGATAAAGAATTTACAACAGAAAGCTTTGATGGGTACTTTATATTTCCAAGACTGAATAGGCCATGGAATAAGTATTTACTAATAGGAATAATTAGAAGCTTTTTCAAAAATAAATATGAAGTAGAAAATACCACTAAATTTTATGACACAACAGATTTTATTATAAGGAGGATAAATTAATGGAAGAAAGTTGGAGGTTTGTTGGAAACAATTATGCATATGAAAATGGATTAGATACAGCAGATATGGAAACTTTTAAAAAAGACCCAATAGCTTCGTTAGCAAGAGAATCATGCCAAAACTCAATAGACGCAAAGAAAAAAGGAGAAAAGAAAGTAAAAATTGAATTTAAGACATTTGATATAGAAAAGGAAAAGATTCCAGGTTATGATAGGTTAAAAGCAGAAATAGAAAATTGTAAACAATATAAAAAAATGCAAGAGAATAATAAAGAATATGAACAACTAAATGATATGTGCAAAGCAATAAACAAAGAAAAAATAACTTGTTTAAGAATTAGTGATTTTAATACTACAGGATTATATGGAGAAAAATTTTATTTATTAACCAAAGGAAGTGGAATCACAGACAAAACAGGAGCAACAGGAGGATCAAAAGGAATAGGAAAATATGCATCATTTGTTGCAAGTAGTTTTAATACAGTATTTTATTCTACATATACAATAGACAATGAAAGTAAATGTTTAGGAATATCTAAACTATGCTCTGCACCAATAGAAGACTCAGATGAAAAAACAATAGGAATAGGATATTATGGAATAGATTCAAAAAATGAACCAATAGAAGGACAATTAGAATTAGACGAAAAATTTAAAAGGACAAGCCCAGGAACAGATCTATATATACTAGGATTTAGAAAAGAAGAAGATTGGAAAGAAAAAATATTATCAAAATTATTAGACAGTTTCTTAATTGCAATTTTTGAAGATGAGTTAGAAATAAAAGTAGAAGATATAACAGTAAACAAAGAAAATTTACCAGAAATAATAGAAAATGAGTCATTAATAACAAATAACTTGAAAAAAAGCATAATTTCTCAGTACTTATTAATAAATGAAGGAGAAGGAGTATTCGTAAAAGAAGTTGACATATTAGGATATGGACAAGTAAAAATATTTGTAAAAAGTTTTGGAAAAGAACAAGCGGATTTAGCAACTAATAATTGCGTAATGATAAGATACCCATATATGAAAATAAAAGAATTTTCAAGAATATCAACAATGCCATGCTCAGTAATGTGTATAATAGGAGACAATCAATTAAATAAAGAATTAAAAGATATAGAAAACCCACAACATACAGATTGGGAGCCTAATAGAAAAAATAATGAAGCATTAAGAAAAGAGATAAAAAATATAATAATGCAATTAAAAAATTATATAGTAGATTTTGTAATAGAAGTATTATCAACAAGTGAAACAGAAAAATTAGACATAGAAGGAGCAGGAGATTATTTACCAGAAAGTAATATGGATGACTCTGATATAACAGGAGGAGAACAAGAAATTTCAGTTGCAAAAGAAACACCAATCATTGTAAAAAAAGTACAAAACAAAAAGTTTTCTAAAAACCCAATAGTAGAGACAGAAACATTAGAAGGATTAGTTCCAGACATTGGAGGTATTGAAGAAGGAGACGATTTATCTGTACCAACAGGAAGTAACACTGGAAGTGCAGGAACTTTGCATGAAGGAGATGAAGAAAAAGGAAGTACAGAAGATGGAGATGAAGAAATACTAAGACGTGTACCACTAACAGATATGAAAAAAGTATTTTTTGTAGCTAATAAAGAAAAAGGAGAATATATAGCAATTATAGACTCAGTATATGATGAATCTGACTGTGAATTGGAAGTAAAATATTTTGATGACGCTGGAAACCAATATAATGCAAATATTTTAGAATGCACAATCAACGGGACAAATGTAGACATAGAGGATGGAAAAGCTGTAAGGTTCAAAATTACACGAGGAAAAACAAAGGCGGTAATAACAACAAATTTAACAGATTATTATAGATGTGAGGTGAAGTTATATGCAAATAGGAAATAAATTATTCCCATACCCAACAATTAATAATATTGAATCAAGAAGTTGTTACAAAGAAACAACATATGCATTTAAATGTAATGATTATAATGATGGTAAAAGTTATATTTTAGAGGATGCATATATAGAAATCAATAACAGCAAAATAAAAAAACTCATGGAAGAAGGAACTTTAGGAGCAGCATTAATAGTAGAATGTTCATCAACAATTTATAGAAAAATGTATGAAATAACAACAGAACCTCAAACTATTAAAATTGATATAAACAATTTAAGAGATAAAGTTGAAGTATCATGCTATATATATGCAAAAAAAGATATTGAAAATTTTTATGATGAAGATTTTCAAGAAGGTTATAATGAATATAGTTTCAAAATAGATAAAAACGATATAATTGCAATCGATGATGGATATACCACAATAATAGACTATGATGAAGAGATTGATAAAAAAGTATCATCAATATTCCAAATAATAAGAAGTCAATTTGCAGATAGCATGATAATTGAAAAAAATGTAAAAAAGATAATTATAAGCCTACCAGATGAAGAATTCACATACTATGATAATCTAAAAAATAATGACAATCTTCAAAATATATTCTTTTCGATGATAGCTATTCCAGCACTAACATATTGCTTAAAAGAATTCCAAGATGAAATTAGAATAGGAAATTATGAATTAGACTCAATAGAAATGGAATACAATTGGTTTATCTCTGTTAGAAATGCATATAAAAATCAATTTAATGTAGAATTAACAGAAGAAATCTTTAAAAATGCAGATGTTTCAGAAATTTCTCAAAAACTATTAAATAATGGAAGCTTAAAAGGAATAGAAGATTTATTTAATATCTGTATAGGAAAAAATCTATATGGAGGTGAAGAAGATGAATAGAATAAATATAAGTTTTATGACAGATGATGCACTAGAAACCTTATATAGAAATAGCGAAAAAGTTGCAGAATATCTTATGAAAGAAAAAGAAAATTCAAATTGGTTAAAGCTTATATATAAAGGAAATTTATATGAAGAAAAGAAATATAAAATTAATGATATAAAATTACTAACAGATGAGAACTACGAAAATGTTGATTTCCAAAATTCTATAATGATCTATGAAACATTAAAAGAACTACCAAGATATATAATAACAGATGAAAGATTTTGGTGTTGGTTCAATTTTACAATAGGATATAAAGCAGCATTGCAAGCAATGAAAATCAAATCAAAAACAACATTTGAAGACCACTGGTTATTTAAACAAGGTAAAAGAAGAGGATTATTCTTTAATGTATTAGCTAGATGTTATTTTAGAGTTGATTTATCAGTAGATGAAAGCTTAGAAGATAAATATAGCCTAACTAAATTTGTTATAGAAAATCCAGAAAGGTTTAGAACTCTTACTTGGAGAGCAAATTCTAATGAAAAGACAATTGTATTAGGAACATTAAAAGCAGAAAAAGACATCGTAGAAAAATATAAAGATATAATTGATGTAGATAAAATAAAATACAATGATGGAAAAGCAACTATTTATTCTGAAATAACAAAACAATTATCACTATATGGTAGTGTAAGATTAATTGATGCAGCATCAGAAAAAGATATCTATGAATTTGTTTATAAAAAAATGGAAGAAATGATACAAAAAGAATTAGAAGCACATGGTAAAAAACAAATATAAACAAAATATAAATGCAAAGAGTCAAATTCTCAATTTCATATTGTAGAATTTGACTCTTTATGATATATTAAAAAAGAAATACTTATGAAAGACATAACTACGAAAGGAAAGAATAAATATGGAAGTTGTAAAACCATTTGTAAAATGGGCAGGAGGAAAGGGGAGCCTACTTCCACAATTAAATAAGTTTTACCCATTAGAATTGAAGAATGAAACAATAGACAAATATGTTGAGCCTTTTGTCGGTGGAGGGGCAGTATTAATAAATATATTACAAAAATATAAAGTAAAAGAAGCATATGCTTTTGATATAAATATAGATTTGATAAATTGTTATAACATTATAAAAGTAAATGTTGACAAATTAATTAAAGAGTTATCTAAAAAAGAAACACAATTTTTGAAACTTAATCTTGAAGAAAGAAAAAAATATTTTTATGACATAAGAAAAGAATATAATTCATACAGAATTAAAGAAAATGAACAAAATATAAAAAGAGCAGTAGAATTCATATTCCTAAATAGGACATGTTTTAATGGATTGTATAGGGTAAATAAGAGTGGAGATTTTAATGTCCCTTTTGGAAGATATAAAAATCCAACAATTTGTGATGCAGATAATTTAAGAAATCTATCACATTTAATTAAGAATGTATTGTTTCAGTATGGAGATTATAAAAAAAGTGAAAAATATATAGATAATAATACTTTTGTATATTTTGATCCACCTTATAGGCCACTTTCAACAACTTCAGCTTTTACGTCTTATACTAAAGAGGATTTTAATGATGAAAATCAAGAAGAATTGGCTGATTATTTTAAAAGATTGGATAAAAAAAATGCTAAATTGATGTTATCAAATTCAAATCCTAAAAATACTGATGAGGATGATAATTTTTTTGAAGATATATATAATGGTTTTTATATAAATGAGATTTTTGTGAAAAGAATGATTAATGCAAATGAAAATGGTCGAGGGGAAATTTCGGAATTGTTGATTACAAATTATTTTGACTCATAACCCGAAGGTCGTAAGTTCGAGTCTTACCCCCGCAACCACAAATTTTATTAGAGTCGCAAGAGATTGTGGACTCTTTATTTTTGCCCATTAAA
>CAJFJY010000027.1 GCA_904384205.1 uncultured Clostridia bacterium
AATGACTTGCCACCTGTTGTTATAGCTAAAGAAGATAGGGTAAAGTATTTTGAATTTTTAAGAAATAATGATAGTAATGGCTTAGCTGAATGGCTAAAAGAATTATCTACTAGAGAAGAAGAAAGAATGGAGAAATTTGGATACCAAATATGAAATTTATTGTATTATCAAAATTTTTATGTTAGAATATAATAATCAAAGGAGGTAATTATTATGCAAGGATACCAAAATAATTTCATTACTAATTTTATTATAAAACTAGATTTTTATAATGATACTAAAGAATTTGCTACAGAAATACCAGCTGACATTGTGAATGTTATAAAAGAGAACTTTCCAAGAGTTCAACCTACTAGGGTATTAGAATCTTCCTTGGAAGTTTCAGAAACAAAAACATCTAGACAAGATGTAAATTTTCCCCAATGGATTTATACTGATAATAAGAATCAAAATAAAATAGTAATAAATAAAAAGTATATTTCGATTGAGTCTATTACATATGAGTCATTTAAAAAAATAGAAGATTTATTTCATCCATTACTTGAAAAGATTTTTAATATTCCTAATATTCAAGTTTCAAGAGTTGGAATACGTTATATTAATCAGTTAAGAAAGCATCGAAATTTTTTTAATGATATTAATAAGATTAGTGACTGGAAAAAATATATAAATTCAGATTTAATTAGTAATATTTCCTTCATAGACGAATTTAATACATCTAATCTTATTAGCTCAATAGAAATGAATTATGATGGTTTTATGGTTAGGTTTAAATACGGTATAAATAATATTAATTATCCTTTACCAATAAAAGAACCAAATTTTATATTAGATTATGATGGATTTACAACTAATCTAATAACTAGTATGGAAGATTTCAAAGAAATCGAAGAGAATATCCATACAAAAATAGAGGAATTGTTTGAAAAAAGTATAAATGAAGAGTTAAGGAATGTTTTAGATGGAAAATAATAATGATTCCTTTAATATATTTCATATTGATGGAAACAGTCTTAATAATGATTTAACTTTTAGTCAAACAATTACTAAAAAGCAAATTGTAGAATTGGATAATTTAAATAATATCTCAGAAAAACACACACTTTTTTCTGATCAAGTTGTTGATGAAAATCCTCTAGAAACAAAAACTGAACAATTATCTTATGATTATACAAAACCTCATAGAGAAATATTAAGGGTGAAACAAATATGATGATAAATAACGAAAAAAATAATAACAGATTATCTCAAGGGGATATATATAAAAATATAACATATATAGAAAAAATTAATTCAATAGATGATTATTTGGAAATACAACAAATTGTATTTCCAAATGTTGTAGTTCTTACTCAAGACTGCGACATACAACAACACTTATCAGATGTGAATAAAACCAAAAGTAGCCAGCTTTTTTCTGTTCTTGTCGCACCATTATATAATATTGCACATTTTGTTCATGGAGAACATTTAAGCAATTTAAAAATAGAAGGAGAGTCTTTTATATCATCTAAAAATAAAGGAAAAGAGTTATTAAATACAGGAATATATGTTAATTCAAAAGGAATTTCGTTAGTAAATAATGAAATTCCAAGATATCATGTTCTTGATTTTTCAAAAGAGAATACAGAACTGCCTATAAGCGTAGTTGACTTTAAACATTATTTTTCAATAAGTGCTGATTTTTTGGAAAAAGAAAAAAACGAGGATTTTATTTGTACATTAAATCCATTATATAGAGAACTTTTGACACAACGTTTTTCTAATTACCTAAGTAGAATTGGACTACCTAATCCTCAATAATAAAGTGTTACTGCATTCAAATTACATTCAAAAAATGTCAAAGTGCTAGAGAATAAGTAACTTTCAAAAGTAAATTCTCCTCGCCTCGACCATACGATAGCAATTTTGAGGAAACTCAAGGAAATTGCAAAAGTCTGAAAGGGTATTAATCAATGGATTTTGGTTAATACTCTTTTTCTATGCAGTTCTCAAAAATTCTATAAAAAGTTCTAAAATAGTTCTAAAATTTATGTTTTAAAAAAATTTTAGGTGTATAAAAAATGTTTTAAAAAGTTTTAAAAAACTGTATAGAACTTAATATGCTCTTTCATCAAAATTAAAGACAATAAAAGTCTTAGAAAGGATGAAAGATGAACGAAATAGATTTTTATAAAATAAATGAAACATTGAATAATAAATATTATCAGATACCACAAGAATTATTTGTTAATAGACTATATAAAGAAAAATTAAATTCAGATAATAAAATATTATATGCTTTTCTACTTGATAGATTATCTTTATCACAAAAACACCCTTGGTTTGATAAAGAAGGTAGAGTTTATTTGATATTTACAAGAGAAGAAGTACAAAATGAACTTTGCTTATCTGAAAAGACAGTTACAAAAGCATTAAAACAATTAAGTGATGTTAATTTAATAGCAGAAAAAATGGTTAATAAGAAATTTTGAAAAAGAGGTATGTATAGATCTTGATATTGAAAAAACAAGTAAATATATAGAATATTGAAAAAGAGAAACAAGAAGATGTATTAAAATATTATTAGATACCAAAATTAGTACAAAAAAGCCATTCATAAGAGTGGCTTTTCCAATTATTTTTGTTGAGATTGTTGTAAATCTCTTGTTTGTGTCCTTCTGATTTCAGAGGCTACAGTATTTACATCTTCAATCCCTATTCCAGAATCGACTGTTCCTCTAGAAATTTCTTCAGAGCCCATTGTTTTAGATAATGCTTCATCTAGTAAATCCTTAAATTCACCATCAGAAAATTCTGCATCTTCCCAATTTTCTCTAACATCTTCCATTAAGTTTGATAAATCTTGTTCTGTGTACTCTTTTCCAGCTAACATAGCATCAATTACATCACTTTGAACTATAGCATATAAAAAATCTAAGTCATTTTCATGTTTCTCTTTTGGTTCATCTATTACATCTTTCTTTGTTCTTTCTAAACAACTTTTAGCTTTTTTACTTACCACATCAATATCTTCTTTCGGAATTCCTAATTGTTCAAAAAACTTATCTCCATTTGCAAATAATTTAATTTTTGTGTATAAATGTGCTCTTAATGTTGATGTTTTTGCAGCTAATTCTGTTGGCATACTTTCAATCGTAGAATATGATTCTAATAAGCTGTCAATCTGAGGTAACTCAGATTTAAAATATCGTGTATAATATTCTTTTACATCAGATATTAATGAAGGAGAAATCTTTTCTTGTTCTTTTTGAGACAATGGTGAATCTTTTCTTTTACCATTTTCATAACTTATCAATATTACATGTCCATCCTTCATTATTAAATCTCCAGCTATATTGTTTGATTGTTTAATTTCCTCTAAAACATTATTTGCTCCTATTTGTCCATTATTCATTCCCATATAATCTAATATAAATCCATATCTTGAACTTGTTGCATTAATCATAGGTTCCGTTTCTTCTGGAATTGTTCCAAATTGTTCCAATAATTTCAATTTTACAATTGCCGATCTTTCATCTTCTAAATTTTCCATAAATCTATCAACAGGTAAAAATTTTTTCTTTCTCTCTCTATCAAAGTTTCTAAATGGATATACTATCTTTTTTCTCTCATTTATGGCACTTTCGATTACTGCATAATTATCTTGAATTTCTTTATCTGTAAATGGAGTTAAATCGAATACGGTTTCTTGCTCATCTTTTGAAATCTGATGACCGTATTTTTTATAAAAATCTGGATCACGTCCAAAATTCCTAAATGAGCATTTTTCTCCATCAGTCTTTGTACAATCCCATGTTACATCTATCCCTCTGTATTTTCCGTCTAGTTCAACGACATTAAATGCATGTACATGTCTTTGATTTTGATAATAGCAAGGGATACCTAATCTATCCATCATTTCTTTAAATGTTTGAGCCATTCCTGCACATGTTAATTGATTATATAAAACTCCATTTAATCCTCTTTCAGTTACTCCATTAGATAATATATCTTGGTCTAAATCTTTCACATATTCAGTATCTACTGCTAAGGCATTATATGCATACATACATTTTTGAATATCAGTCCACTCAGGATTTATTCCTGACTCAATTCTTTCAAAGTATTCTAAGATTTTAGTTAATCCCTTTGGAGCTGAATAAGTTCTTTCAATATAATCCGAACTATTAAATTTACTTTTATTATAATAATCTAAGCCACCTAAAATACTAAAATATACATTATCTGTTTTTATTTGTTTTATTATTTCACTAGATTGCCCTTTTGTATTTTGTAACACTAAACATGTTCTTATTTGAAAAGTGTTTATTCTATCTACATCTTCTTGGGTAATCTCCCCTTCTACTCTATAGGTTCCATCCTCTAATAATTCAAATGTAGCCATAATTTCAGCTCCTATCTTCTAAATAACCTTTTAATTTTATCTAGTAACTTTTTGATAAGATTCTTCTCCTTATATTCAACAACTGATGTAATTTTGTCTATTTCTTGCTCTGCATCCTGTTCTTTATTCTTATTTTTAAATATATTATCAGGATTATATTTTTCCCTCAATTCTTCTTCGCGTTTCTTATCATTGTCTGAATAAGCTCGTAATAGTTCTTGTTTTTCTTCTTGATTTTCACACCAATAATTAAGATTTAACATAGCCAATATTGCGAGAGTTTTTCTTTCCAATTGTTGTTCTGCCAATGGAATATTTTTATCTATATTAGGTTCATAATCTTGTAATTTTTCATTTTTAAACATTTCTCTCATTTTTTTTGGAACTTTTTCAACATATTTAACTTCCATAAATGATAATATTTTATCTACTTCTGCATAAGCTTTTAATAAATTGTTTTCCATTGTATATCCTCCAAATATAAAATAATTTTATCATAGTGAATTATTTTGCGTCAACAATTTTATCGCTTTATTAGCGACAAATTTAAAAATAAAAATACTATAATTAATTCGTTAATAAAGTGAAGGTATAATATGAAAATAACAAAATATAATGAATTTAGAAATATCTCTAGAAATAAATTGAGTGAATTAGGAAAAGCAAATAAAATGTCTCAACAAGAGTTAGCTGAAAAATTGCAGTTAGAAGGCATTGATTTAACTTCAAAAGAGATTTCTAAAATTGAAAATAACAAAAGATTAGTACAGGATTTTGAATTATTTGCTTTTGCCAAGATATTTGGAGTATCTGCAGATGAATTTAATACTGACAATAAATAAAAAAATTCAGATTTTATGAAAAATTTTATGGAGATACTATATTTTTTTCAAAATTTAGTGTATAATTTTATTATAAACATGAATAATATTTATTATAAATAATATTATTTACTGGGTCTGAAATAGTTTTAGCTTAAGTAGGACCTGACCCGTGCTGACGGTAGTCGTCGCAAAAAGCCATTTAAACGAATGGCTTTTTATTATGCAATAACAAGGTTTTGGGGTACCCACTCGCAATTTTTAATTGCGTAGTGGGTCAAGTTCTTATAATCTCTTATTTTTTAATTTCCTTTTTATGTATTCAATTTCTTTATTTGTAAAGAAATACTTTTCAGCTCTAGTAAACGGCATATTATTATGGAATTTGTAATCTAATTTATCGACAAATGTTAACATATCAGATACTTGAAAGAGTCTTTTTTTAGTATGATCAAATTCAATTCTTCTTTCTACTCTTTCATTTGTAGCAAAAACAATATCAAGAATTGTCGCTAAAGTCTCTTGTCCATTATCATAATAGATGACGATTTTTTCAAACGAATCAAAATAACTCTGGTTTTCTTTTATGAATTTATTTATTTCAATAGATATAGCTTCATTTAATTGGCTTTTACTATTCATATATCGTTTATCTATTATTATAGTTTTTAATTTTACAGGTACTTTTCTTGCAAAATTAAATATTGTCCAAAATATCTTTTGTCTTTGTGCTATATTTTCTTTATTTTTTCGTTATCTTCTATTTCTGGCATATCTTGTAAGATTTTATTAACTATATCTTGTTTTAGATTAAATGCTGTAACATATCCATGTAAAGATTTAGCTTTTTCATTTAATGAACTATTTTCTTCATTAACATATATTTTTGATTTTCCTTTTCCATTTTTTGCTTCTTGTACTAAATTTGATACTGGTGAATTACCATCAAAAGCTAATACTACTGAGCTTCTTCTTTCAAAAATTTCATAGTTAAAACTTTTATATATTCCTGAATCTTCATTTTCTGTTGATATTCTTATTCCATCAATGTTTTCTTTTAATATATTATTTTTTGTGTTTTCTGTTATAATTTTAGGAATTATAGCATCTATTTCAAATTTCTTATTTAAATTTCTTGAAATATCAACTATAGCTTTTTCATATCCTTGCATTTTATGTCCAATTACAAAATATGCTTTTTTATCATTTACTCTTTCTATTAGTTCTGTTAGGATTTTTCTTCCCGCTTCTGTTAGCATTGTTTCTCTTCCTTGTGCATTAAAACTTCCTCCTGCAATAATTATTGGCACTTTATCTGTAGGGAGATCTTTTATTTTTTCTTTTAATGCATCTTCTGACAAGATTCCTTCTCTAATCCTTAAATTCATTTTCTTGTTTTTATTCTTAGCTTCATTTTTTAGTTCTTCTTCCATTATGGCTTCTTCAATACTTCTTCCATTTAGGAATTTTTCAAATGCTTTACTCTTTTCTTCAAAATATTTATTGCTTCTTTCAATTATTTCATCTTCTACTTTTCTCATTTTTTTAAAATCATTATCATTTAAACCTAATAAATTTTGAAGTGCTAATTGTTCATCAATAGTATCTGTTCCATACATTCCACATCCATCTGTACCTTGTACACATTTGATATCATTTTTTAAATATGTTTTTATAGGATGTTTTTGTAAATTGCTTAAATTATTTAATCTAACATTTGACGTTAGTTGAAATTCCAATACTGCCCCTGTTTTTTGCATTTTCTCTATTAATTTTTTTCCGTTTTCAGAGTTTAAATCAGTTGTATAAAGTCCATGTCCTAATCTAAAATTAGGTATTTTTTCCCCAGGTTTTAATGAATTTAATATGCAGTCTATTGAATTTTCTACATTATCTCTTAGGCTATCATTTTCTCCTGCATGTATTCTTATTGTAAAATTTGGATCTTCTTCTACAACATATCTTACTATTTCATTTATTACCGGTTGTAACTCATTTATGCTATTAATCTCTTCTCCTATGAAGTCACTCCCTGCTACATATGGGCTTTTTGCTATCGCTTTTAATACATCTAATGTCTCTCTTAAATAGTTTTCATTTTGTTGTTCATCTTTTATTATTGTTAACGGTATTCTTCTAATTCCTACTAATAATCTGATTTTTACGCCTGTTTCTTTTTCTATTTTAGGCATTATATTATGCATTTGCTCTATAACTCTTATTCCTGCTTTTCCTTTTTTAGCAAGGTTTGTGTCTGTTATCTCTACATATTCAATTCCTTGTTTTTTGTATTCTCTTGCAATCCACAATAATTTATCTTCAAATAATGTATTGTTTTGATACTGACTTCCTTTTTCTTTATCTTTTAACATTTGTTTTACTATAGATCTAATGTTTTTGTCTGGAATTTTATCAATTTTTTCTTTTCTTATCTCTATTTTTTCTGCATCTCTTATTCCTCTTGCAAATACATATCTATATAAATATAACTTCTCTAAATTTGTAAAAACTGCTTGCCCATCTTTTAATATAGATAAACTTGTTCTTATTTTTGATATGTTATATTCAGCATTTTCTTTATTATTTAATATAAAATCTGCAAAATTTATAAAAGTATTGTCATCTATTTTTCTTGTTAAATATTTTCCTGTTAATTTACAATCTTTAAATTGCTTTTCTACATTTTCTCTTTGTTTTAGTATTTTTTCTTCTTGACTTTTTGACATCTTTAAATTTAATTTTTTAATGTAATATAATGGATATTTTATTTGATTTGCAATTCCTAATGCTATTAAACAATCTGGCGTTAAATTTGCATTCATGTGTGTATGTAAATCTGTCTTGAATTTTGATTTTTTTAATATATATGATTTTACAATTGTTTTCTCTATTGGTAAATCATATTCCTTTGTTTGTGACATTAAAGTCTTTGATATTGCTGGTATTTTTGCCTTTAATTCTATTTTCCTATTCTCAAAAATATTTGCAATTTTAAATCCCCCAAGTCTGAAAATGTATACTATTTCATTATCTCCATTTATACTTGCAGGTATTGTTCCTTTTATGATCTTCATATCATTCTCATTTTTTGATAGCTGTACTTTACACAATCTAGCTAGATTTGTTATTAAATTTCCTGTATTATGATTTGGAGTCTCTAAAATATATGTTAGCTCATCTTCTTTTTCTTTGTATAGATTTACTATTATATCTTTTTCCTTATCTAGATAAAATCTAGTAAATAATTTTTGATTCATTTTATAACCTCCATCATATTTAAAATTTAAAAATAGTTAATCTATATTTTATCATAAAATCTAAATTTTATCAAGTCTTATGTTAACTTTTGGTTAATTGGGGACAGGTACCGATTGACCATTTTTGGTCAATCCAGGTTTCTTTGGCAATTTTAATATATCATATTTTGGATATTTTTTCCATATATTTATAGTGGGTGTTTTAGTTGTTTATAAAATCTTTTAGAATTGAACAAAAGATTATAGTTATTCTAATAATTATCTGTATTCTTATAACCTCTATAATATATTTTGTTTCTCTTGCGACAGATGATGAATTCTCAACTGAGGAGAAAAAAGATTTTATTAAATGGGTTGATTTTAATGTGACCGCTGCTGCTATGGAAGTGGCTTACAGATTAGATGTCGAGTCTCATCAAAATGATAATGGTGTGACATATAATTGGATTGAGTTACTTGCATATCTTGCTTGTAAAAATGGTGGCAATTTTAAAAATTTTAAGCAAGAAGATTTGACTAATTTGCTTTTTTGTTTAGAAAATGGTCAAAAGATGGAGGATTTAACTAAAGATTTGAAATATTATGCTTATTATTATGAAAGTTACCAAGCTGTGTTAGGTGGTTTTGTAGGAAATTATTCAATTGAAGTGACAGATGCTGATGATAACAAGGCTTTTGAACCTAAATATGGACTAAAGGCTTTTTTACCTATTGCTAAAAATTATAGTTTTAGTCATTATGATGATTTTGGTAATTCTAGATCTTATGGTTTTAAAAGGACTCATTTAGGTAATGATTTAATGGGAAGTATTGGAACTCCTGTTATTGCTGTTGAATCTGGCACTATTGAACATCTTGGTTGGAATCAATATGGTGGTTGGCGTATAGGCATTCGAAGTTTTGATGGCAAAAGATATTACTACTATGCCCACCTAAGAAAAGACCACCCTTATGTAAATGGTTTAGAAGAAGGTATGACTGTAAAGGCAGGTGATGTGATTGGTTATCTTGGTATGACTGGTTACAGTATAAAGGAAAATGTTAATAATATTAATGTTCCTCACCTGCATTTTGGGATGCAGCTTATTTTTGATGAGTCTCAGGTAGACAGTCCTAATGAGATTTGGATTGATGTTTATCAAATTATTGAGTTTCTGAAAAAAAATCGCTCAGAGGTTTATTTGTCAAATAAGGATACAAAGGATTATTTTAGAAAATATGATTTTATGGAAGATTCTTTAACAGAGTGACAAAGGGGACGGGGCTTTTTGGCAACTTTAAAAAATTTAGATTTTTATTTACTAAATTATATTATTTTAGAAAAATTGCTTGATTGGAATGAAAAATAGAAATTGTTATATTTTCAGATGAGGGATGTTCATGGACAAAATCTTTGATTTTGGGCCTGAATGGAAGAAGCGCATCTGTAAATATTACAATTTCTTTTTGAATGAAATGAACAGATTTTTATAAAATAATATAATTTAGTATATATAACATTTAATATTAAAATAAGTTGCCAAAAAGCCCCGTCCCCATTGGCGAAATTTCTATCTTTTTCCTAAGACTATTTTTATTTCTTTGTTAATCTTCCCTCTTGTTATCTTTAAAGTTACTTCATCATTTGATTTTTTCTTATAAATATATTCTCTTAAATCATTCATTGTACTTAAATTTTTTCCATCTATTGATAATATAATGTCTCCTTCTTTTAATTCTGTATTATCTGCTGGTCCATTTTTTGTTATTTGTGCTACATATATTCCTTCTTCAAAGCTGATGTTACTATTTAAATATGGTATTACTTCTTTATCATATGCTGATATTCCTATTGTTGCTTGTTCAAATGCCCCTGTATTTTTGTAGCTTTCAATGACACTTTTTACTACATTGATTGGTATTGCAAATCCTATTCCTTCTGCTGATGTTATTTTTACTGTATTTATTCCTACAACCTCTCCGCTTGGTGTAATTAGAGGTCCTCCACTATTTCCTGGATTTATTGTTGCATCTGTTTGTATTAAGTCTGACATATATACTTGGCTATTATTTTCTTCTAGTTTTATGGTTCTATTTTTCGCACTTATTATTCCTGATGTTACTGTTCTTCTAAATTCAAATCCTATCGGATTTCCTATCGCATATACTGTTTCTCCTACTCGTATTTCTTTGGAGTCTCCTAATGTTACATATGATAAGTTTTTTGCTTCTATTTTTGTTATTGATAGATCTAGGCTTGTATCACTCCACATTACTGTTCCATCATATGTTTTTCCATCTTCTAATGTTACATAGCATTTACTATATTTACTTCCTGTAACATGTTCATTACTTAATATATATCCATTTTCTGTGACTATAATTCCTGTTCCTAGTCCTAATTCTTCAGCTGTATTATTAGAAAATATTGAATTTCCTACATTTTTTAGTTTTGATATTCCTACTACACTTTGTGTTGTTTTCTCTATTACATCTGCTATTTTTGTGCTATTTTCTTGCACTTCTTCCACAGTTTGTTCTTGTATTGTGGATAATGTTTTTGATGCCTCATAATTTGGTTCTTTTATTTCTATATTTTGATATGTAAAATATATATAAAATCCTAGAATCCAAAAAATGAGTAATATTATAAAAGTTATTGTTACTTTTTTTAAATTACTCATTTTTTTTCTTTTATTTTTCTTCAAAATCAACACCTCTTTTATATTATGGGCTGATTTTGTTTTTTTAAACATTTTTTAGTTCTTCATATCTTTTTACTTTTTGGGTTGTTGTTTTTATTAATGGTTCTTTTGTTATTGTTATGCTTTTTATGTGTTTATATACTGGTAATGTTTTGTTTATTTCTTTTATTTCTTCCCATATTTTTTCTTTGTATTCTTTTTCTGTTTTTTCTCCTAATGCTTTTTTGATTTCGTCTTCATTATACACTATTTTTGCACATAACATTGTGTCTGTATTGCTTTTATCTCTTGAATATACTAATGATTCTTCGACATATGGTATTTTATTTATTAGAAATTCTATTTCTTGTGGATATACATTTTTTCCATTTTTTAATACTATAATATCTTTTTTCCTTCCTGTTACCCAGATAAATCCGTCTTTTTCCATATATCCATAGTCTCCTGTTTTGAACCATCCATCTTCAAAGCTTTTTTTGTTTTCTTCTTCATTATTATAGTATCCTAGCATTACGCTTGGTCCTTTTACTGCTATTTCTCCTTCGCCTTTTTCGTCTGGGTCTAATATTTTTACGTTTAGGCTTGGCAATGCTATTCCGACTGATCCTGGTCTTTTTTCTTTATCTGTTTCTGCTGCTATTACTGGTGATGTTTCTGTTAGTCCATATCCTTGTACTAGGTCTATTCCGAAGTTGTTATACCATATTACTGTTTCTTTATTCATTGGTGCTGATCCATATAGTACTACTCTTAAATGTCCTCCTAGATTATCTAATATTTGTTTAAACACTTTTTTTCTAATGTCTATTTTGATTTTTAATAATGCATTTGATATTTTTATCATTTTGTTTATTAGTTTTGTTTTTCCTTGTGCTTCTATTGCTTTTGTTATTTTTTTACACATCGTTTCTAGCACTAGTGGTACTGCTACAAATACTGTTACTTTATATTCTATTAGGTTTGATTGTATGTGTTTTAGTCCATCACAAAATGCTACTGTTGATCCACTATAAAATCCATAAAGAAATGTTACTGTGCATTCAAATGTATGATGTATTGGTAAGAATGAAAGTAGTGTGTCTGTTGGATATAGTTTTACCCAACTTGAGAAATCCGTAATGTTTGCGCATATGTTTCCTTGTGATAGCATTACTGCTTTTGCTTCGTTTGTTGTTCCTGATGTGAATAACATTATTGCCATTTTGTCATTATCGATTTTTATTTCGTCATATCTTTTATCTCCATTTTCTACTAGTTTTTCTCCTTTTTCTAGCAATTCTTGGAAATTTAATACTTCTTTGTCTTTTGTTTTATCCATACATATTAATATTTTTAGATTTGTGTCTTCTCTTTCTTGCAATTTTTTTGCGACTTCTAGATATTTTTTGTCAAATATCATTACTTCTGCTTCGCTTCTTTTTACTAGGTTTTCTATTTCGTTTTCTGGCAATGCTTTATCTATTGGTACTACTACCATATTTCCTGTTGTTATTGCAAAATAGCTTAAACACCATTCATATCTGTTATTTCCTATTAATACTATTCTTTTTTCTTCTAGTCCCATGTCTAGAAGTTCTGTTGATAAACTTTTTACGTCTTTTCCAACTTGTTCATATGTTTTTTCTATGTATTCAATGTTCTTTGCTGTGTAGTCTTTTTTGTATTTGTATGCAATGTTTTGGGCAAAATTTTTACATGAATAATTCATTAGTTCCCTAAAGTTTTTTACGACTCTTGCTTCATATACTCTTCTATTTTCATTATCTCCCATATACATTCCTTCTTTCTTTTTTTATGATTTTATATTATTTTAAATTTTATTGCAATAGGGACGTATTAAAATTTGTGCGTTTTGATACGTCCCTAATTGACTTTTTTTGTAACTTTGATATAATGTTTTTGTCGAAAATTGTAAAAAGGGTGATATTGATGGAAAATATGAAAAAATATGAGCTTACTTACCCACAAAAGTCAATTTGGATTACAGAACAATTTTACAATGGTACTTCTGTTAATCATATTTGTGGCTCAGCTATATTTAATGAAAAGTTGGATTTTAAATTGTTGGAAAAAGCTATTCGTTTAGTTGTTTCTTCTCACGAAAATTTTAATTTGAAATTCTGTGTAGAGGATGGTATGCCTAAACAATATCTTTCTGACGCTCAAAATTTTGATATTAATATAGTGGATATAAAATCAAAGGAAGAATTAAATTTATTGAATCAAAAATTGATTTCTATTCCTTTTTCTTTAAAAGACTCTTTTTTATTTCGTTTTGTTATATTCCGTTTTCCAGATAATACAGGTGGATATTCTTTAGATATTCATCATCTAATAGCTGACGCATATACTCTTGGTCACGTTGCTTCATGCATTGTTGATGCTTATTCTAGTTTACTTAATAATCAAAAAATTGAAAATGGTTTTGTTGATTCTTATTTGGATTTTGTTACATCTGAACAAGAGTATATTTCTAGTGCAAAATTTGATAAAGATGAGTCTTATTGGAATAAACAATATGAGCAGATTCCAAGCATTGCTTCAATTCCTTCAAAATCATCTATAACTAGCATTTCTTCTTCTGCCGCTAAAAGAAAAGAGTTTAAAATTTCTGCAACTATTCTTAAGAGAATAAGAGATTTTTGCAAAGATTTTCATGTTTCTTTATTTAATTTTTTTATGGCTGTTTATTCTATTTATATAGGAAAAATTACTAATTTACATCATTTCGTGATTGGTACTCCTATTTTGAATAGAACTAATTTTAAGGAGAAATCTTGTTTTGGAATGTTTATAAGTACTGTTCCTTTTATAGTTAATATTGCCGAAGATGAATCATTTTCAGAGTTTTTGAAAAAGGTTTGTTCTGATTCTATGGGGATGTTAAAACATCAAAAGTATCCTTATCAATTGCTTTTAGAACATCTTCGTAAATCAAATCCAACTATTCCGAATTTGTATAATATATTACTTTCTTATCAGATTACTAATACTACAAATTCTACATCAGATATGTCTTATTCTACATCTTGGAATTTTAACGGAAATTGTGCTGATGATATAGATATTCATTTATTTGATATTAACGATACTGGTGCTTTAACTATTGCTTATGATTATCAAACTAATCGTTATACTTTAAGTGATATTGATCAGATTCATGCAAGGATTATTCATATTATTCATCAGATATTAGATAATCCTAATCTAACTATTGAGAATATTTCTATTGTTACTAAACATGAACAAAACGAATTAATACATACTTTTAATAAAACTAATTTAAAATATCCTAAAGATAAATATATTATTCAATATTTTGAGGATATTGCTTTAAATAGTCCTAATTCTGCTGCTACTATTTTTCATCACTCAAGGCTAACTTATAAGCAATTGAATGAAAAAGCCAACAGTTTGGCTTACGCTCTTCGTGAGAAAGGATTAAAAAATAATGATATAGTAGGAATTTTGATTCCTCGTTCTTTTGAAATGATTATAGCTATTTTAGCTGTTTTAAAAAGTGGTGCAAGTTATATTCCTATTGATCCTGATTATCCTAGCGATAGAATTAAATATATGCTAGAAAATAGCAAAACTGCTTTGCTTCTTTCTAACGAAGAACTTATGAAAAAAGGAAATTATGATATTGATTTTATAGATATTTCTTTAGGAAATTCTTCTATTTATGATGTCCATAAAGAAAATATTGAGAATATTTCTAAACCTGATGATTTATCTTACATAATTTATACATCTGGTTCTACAGGAAATCCTAAAGGAGTTATGCTTACTCAAAAAAATCTTATGAATTTTTATCATTCTATGGTTTTAAGTGCTCCTTTTTTGACAGATGGTAAAAAGCACAAGGTTTTGTCTATGACAACTATATCTTTTGATATATTCTTGTTTGAGACTCTTATGTCTTTGGCTTGTGGTTTAACTTTATATATTACTGATTATTATGAGCAAAAAATTACAACAAAACTTGAAAGACTTATTGAAGAAAATAAAATAGATGTTATTCAAACGACACCTTCTGTAATGAGATTTCATTTGGATAATTTGAGTAGCTTATCATCATTTTCTTCTTTAAAATATATTACTTTGGCTGGAGAACCTTTGCCTAAAAATTTGGTTTCTGATTTAAAAGCGATTTCTCCAAATTGCAGGATTTACAATGGATATGGTCCTTCTGAAACTACAATTTTTTCTACTTATACTGATGTTACAGATTTAGAAAATATTACTATTGGAAGACCTATATCTAATACTCAAATTTATATTTTAGGTAAAAATTTATCAGTTATTCCTAAGGGAACAGTTGGGGAGATTTTTATATCTGGAGATGGAGTTGGTAAAGGATATCTTCATCGTGATGATTTAACTAAAGAAAGATTTATTGAAAATCCATTTTTGCCTAATACAATTATGTATCGTACAGGAGATTTAGGTTTATGGTTAGATGACGGAACTATAGTATGTAAAGGTAGAATGGATAATCAAATTAAATTACACGGTTTACGTATAGAGTTAGGTGAAATTGAAGAAAGAATTAATTCTTTTAAAGATGATAATTTGTTGCGTTCTGCTGTTATTGTAAAGGGTTCTGGAGCAAATATGTCTTTGAATGCTTTTTTGACATATCCGGATAAACTTGATATTGATGCTTTGAAACAGTATTTATTGTCAAATTTACCTAGCTACATGATGCCTTCTACATATACAATAATAGATTCTTTCCCTTTTACTCCTAATGGAAAGATTGACCGTAAGGCTTTACAAAATTATGAGATTTCTAATGTTAGTGTTCAATCAGATATTGCTAAACCAAGGAATGATATAGAGAAGATTTTGGTTGATACTATTTCTAAAAAATTGAATACTAAAAATTTTGGGATAGATAGTAATATTTTTGATTTTGGTGCTGATTCTCTTACTATCATAAATATCCTTACTGATTTATTTAAATATAACTTGAATTTGAAAGTTTATGATTTATATCAATATCCTACTGTGCGTAGTTTATATGATAATTTACTTAATCCAAG
This sequence comes from uncultured Clostridia bacterium, assembly GCA_904384205.1. Taxonomy (GTDB): domain Bacteria; phylum Bacillota; class Clostridia; order TANB77; family CAG-508; genus CAG-269. Next base: position 16,198 of record CAJFJY010000027.1, read on the forward strand.
TGATTTAAAGAAGGATTTAGATGTATCTCATTTTCTAGAGCTAAATAATTTAGTTGAAAGTTTTTCTAAAAACGTCAAAACCAAAGTTTCTGATGTTAAACATACTGTTTTTTTAACTGGTTGTACTGGTTTTTTGGGAACTCATATTTTAATTGAATTATTACAGAACTCTAATATTGAAAAAATTTATTGCTTGATGCGTAATAAAAATAATATTGAAATGGATGAAAGATTTTGGAGTAAGATTCATTTCTATTTTGGAGATAAATATGACAAATTAATTAAAGATTCTGTTGTTTTAGTAAATGGAAATTTAACTAAATCTAAGCTTGGCTTTAGTGAAAAGAAATATCTCGAATTATGTAATAATGTGGATACTGTTATACATACTGCTGCTAATGTTAAGCATTATGGTAAATATTCTGATTTTGAATTGATTAATATTCAGGGAACTAAAAATGTTATTGATTTTTGTTTTGACGCTAATGCTCATTTATATCATATTTCAACTATGACTGTATCTGGTAATTATTTGTTAGAACAAAATTCTGCACATTCTGCTTTTTCGGAGAATTCTTTTTATGAAAATCAGAATTTTGATGATAATGTTTATACAAAAAGCAAATTAATTGCAGAAATGAATGTTTTAGATGCGATTTCTAAGGGGTTGAATGCTACTATACTTAGAATGGGAGATTTAACTGGACGTTATTCTGATGGTATTTTCCAAGAAAATATTCAGGAAAATTCTATTTATTTGAGATTAAAATCTATTATAGAAATTGGTTGCATTCCTAAATCAATAGAGAACAATTTGTTAGAGTTTACACCTATTGATTATGCAGCAAAGGCTGTTGTCAAGATCGTATGTTCAGAAAATTCTAATAATAGAATTTTCCATGTATATAATCCTAATATGTTGGAAACTAAAAAACTTATTTACTATGTGAATAAATTGGATTGTTCTATAAAAATTGTTGATACTAAATCTTTTAATAAATTAGTTAAGGATTTATCTTCTAGCAAATATGAACAAGGTAAAGTTGTTGGACTAATAAATGATTTTACTGATAATGATGATTTAGTGTATAATTATACTATTCCTCAGTCTAATGATATTACAGTTGACTTTTTAAAAAATCTAGATTTTGATTGGCCAATTATTGATTTTAATTATATTAAAAATATTTTGGAATATATGAGAAAAGTTAAATTTATTTAAAAACTCTTGCCAAAGGAAACGGGGCTTTTGGGCAATATTGAAATTTTTCTTATAATTTAATGATAATTGTTTAAAGTTTAAGGAGGTTCGAATGAAAAATTTTTTAAAAAACATGAAAATATCTAATAAAATGATCTTGTATTTTTGCTCTCTTATTATTGTTATAAGTGCTATCTTTTATTTTATATTACCTAATTTATTGAATTATCCACCAGATACAATTAATACTCAATTTGATAAAGAAGTTTCAATTTTGTATTATTGTTTCCAATTTTTAATAGCCGTTGTCTTTATTTTACTAATTTTTACTATATATTTTAAAGTTGTTTTGAGGAAAGTTGATAAATGGGAAAAGACTAAAAGTAAAGATAAAGATGAAATTTTGAAAATCAGAAAATTTTGTCTTGATTTTCCTTATAAATTATATATTGCAATTGAAATCTTCCCTGTATTGATTGTTAGTCTAGTTTTAGAATTTACTGGTAGTCATCCTGTTATTCTTATTTTTAAAATAGGGATTTTAGTTTTTAGTTTTGCTACATTGTTAAGTTCATTTTTCTTAATGATTTCTAAAAATGTATTATATCCTGTTTTAAGAGAAACTTCCATATTACTAGATATAAAAGAACAAAAACATTCATTAGGGCTAATGGCAAGACTAATATTTCAAATATTTCCTAGTGTTTTAGTTACAGCTTTACTAATTGCCCTAATTGGTTATTCAAGATTAACTGTAGAAAAAGGAGATTTCTTATATACTTATTATAGCAAAGTTTTAGCTGATGCAAACTTAGATGAAAATATAGAAGGTGATCCTTTTAAATATGTAAAAGAGAATTTATCATCTATTTATATTTCACCTTCAGATTTTCTTTTTGTAGAATATCCTGACGGTACTATTAGAACTACAAATGGTACAGAACTTAGCCATTTCTTTGTAAAATATATGCATGAATTATCTCCTTCACATAATAATAGAGTCTATGAGGCTTATACTATAGATGCTCAAGGTGTTATTATAGATTTTGAATATAGAGGTGCTAATTATACTGTTGGTTTTTATTATGAAATAGTAACTCCTTCTTTAATTTATTATTTCTTATTATCTGCTGGATTATTATTTTTGTTTAACTTAGTTGTAATTTGCTATATATCAAAATCTATAACTTCTGATATTCAAAGTGTTACAGACGGTTTAAATAAAATTATAGAAAGTGGAGAACATATAAATTATAAGAAATTACCAATAACTTCTAATGATGAACTTGGAGATTTGGCTATATCTTTTAACCAAATTCAAGATTTGACTATACACAATATTGAGAAAATACATAGTAACCAAGAAATGCTTATGGAAAGTGAGCGTTTAGCTTCTTTGGGTCAATTAATTGGTGGTATTGCTCATAACTTAAAGACTCCTATTATGTCTATATCTGGTGCAGCTGAGGGTTTATCTGATTTGATTAAAGAATATGATTCTTCTATTGATGACCCAGAGGTTAATTCTAAAGATCATCATGATATTGCTAAAGATATGAATGACTGGGTTGAAAAAATTAGAGAATATACAAGTTATATGTCAGATGTTATTACTGCTGTTAAGGGCCAAGCTGTTACAATGTCAGAAACTGATAATGTTAATTTTGATGTAGAGGAACTTGTTAAACGTGTTGATATTTTGATGAAACATGAATTGAAGAGTGCTTTAATTTACTTGAATGTTTCTGTAAATGTTCCTGAACATACTACTTTACATGGCGATATTAATACTTTAGTTCAAGTTATTAATAATATGATTTCAAATTCTATACAAGCATATGATGGCAAACCTGAACAAAATATAGATTTAATTGTTAGTCAGTCTGATAATAATTTAGTGATTTCGGTTAAAGATTACGGACCTGGTTTACCTGATGTTGTTAAAGATAAATTATTTAACGAGATGATTACTACTAAAGGTAAAAATGGTACTGGCCTTGGCTTATATATGTCTTATTCTACTATTAAGGCTCATTTTAGAGGTGATATTACTTTTGAATCTGAAAAAGGCAAAGGTACTACATTTAATATTATTTTACCTTTAAATTAGATTTTATTAAAAAGCCTGCATATTATTTGTAGGCTTTTTTGAATTCATTTACTATATACTTTTTGATAATTGTTACAATTCACAGCCACACATAGTAAAGAATCTTGAAAAGGTTTAATTCATATTTTTCGAGTGAGCTCGTGTGGGGACCGGCTAGCTAGAAAATGTTAAAATTAATTAAATTTTAATTTAATTAATTTTATACAGTTTCTGCGATGTTGGGACGAACG